>DIYG01000181.1 GCA_002428935.1 Halieaceae bacterium UBA6060 | reverse complement strand
GCAACGGGATCTGCGGCTTCATCTACACGTGGGACGTCGAGGCTGGTACCGCCCCGGCAGATTGCGTATCGAAAGTGTATATCCCCTGGGACTACTCCGTTGTTGGACCTGGGTTGATCTCGATTTACGTGCTCTCGTCTATCCGGAACCGCGAGGGGTTAGCGAGTCCATGAGCCAAAACCGGGAGGGCCATGATGGCGCGCATCTGGCCGGAACCGGGGATGATGAATTCGCCGGAATCCGCGACTATCGCGATGGCGACAACCCTCGGCGGGTCTTCTGGAAGAGCCTGGCTCGCGGCCAAGAGCTCCAGAGCAAGGAGTACGCGGCCCTGGTCTCCGACAGTCAGTGGTTGGACTGGGAGGATTTCCCGGGATTGTCTGTAGAGAGACGGCTCTCAGCCCTGTGCTACTGGGTCCTTGAGCACCATCGCAGAGAACGTCCCTATGGCCTGCGCATCCCCGGTGTACAGATTGAGCCCGGAAACGGTGATCGACACCGGGATCAAACCCTGCGCGCCTTAGCGCTTTTTCGCCTTGATGCGAAAGATGGGGAAGGGGCTTTTGCCACCAGTTTATCCCCACAGTCATCCTCGGCTCACGCGGTATCAGAAGCAGAGCCTGCTTTTAGCGAGGTGCAACGGTGAAGCAGGCTGAACAGCTGCCGCGACCCGCGCTCGTGTGGATAATCGTCGCCCAGGGTCTGCTCCTTCTTCCCCACGGGCAGCGCATTCCTCTCTGGGTCATCGCCGTGTATCTCCTGGCGTTTGCCTGGCGAATACAGGTATTTCGCGGTCGTCTCGAGCTGCCCAACCGTTGGCTAAAGGTCGCTCTGTCGGGAGCCGCGGCGGGCGGGATCGTGTTGAGCTTTGGCAGCCTCCTCGGAATGGAGCCCATGGTGGCGTTTCTCCTAACGGCTTTCGCCCTGAAACTGACGGAGATGCGGTCTCGCAAAGACGCCTATGTAGTGGTTTTCCTGGGCTATTTTGTTTGCCTTACGGCGTTTCTTTTCAGCCAGGATCTGCTCCTGGTGGCTTATGCTCTGGTTCTCGTGTGGATCTTGACCACGGCCCTGGTCAGTATCCATCGTCCCAGCGCGCGACTGCGCGATACTCGCTCTCTTAAGCTGGCCGGCACCATGCTGCTGCAGGCCGTGCCGCTGATGCTGGTACTGTTTTTTCTGTTTCCCCGAATCGGTCCCCTTTGGTCTGTGCCCCTAAAAAGCCACTCGGCGAAAACGGGTATGACGGATACCCTGCGCCCCGGTCAGGTGTCGCAACTCAGTCAGTCCCCAGAAGTGGCTTTTCGTGTGCAGTTTGATGGCGATATCCCGCCAACCCAGGAACTGTATTGGCGCGGTGTCGTTCTCAGCGCCTTCGATGGGGAGACCTGGAGCACCCTTAGGTACTTCGATGTACCGCCGCGGGAGCGGAGCGAGCCCGCCGTCAACCGCGTCGGCGAAAGCTTGAGCTACCGGGTGATCATGGAGCCCACCCAGCAGAACTGGCTCTACGGCTTGCGCTACGCTCGTTCGCCCCAGGGTGGGGTCATGCACCTCAACGATTTCCGTCTTTATTCACCTGTGGTCATTGAAAACGAGCACTTTTATGCCGTGCAGAGTTGGCCCGACGCTCGCCTGGGAGACACGCTCAGTGACTGGCGTCGCAAGGTTGACCTACGTTTACCGGGGCAGGGCAACCCGCGAACTCGTCGCCTGGCCCAGGAACTCATGGCCGATGCGGGATCGGCGCCTGCTTTCGTCGATGCGGTTCTTGATCACTTCCGAGAAGAAGCGTTTTTCTACACTTTGCAGCCACCGCTTCTGGGCGATGACGATCCCATGGATCGTTTTCTCTTTGATACGCGCCGGGGTTTTTGCGAGCACTTCGCATCGGCATTTGCGCTCATGGCAAGAAGCGTAGGCATACCGTCGCGGATTGTTGGCGGATACCTGGGAGGGGAGATTAACCCTGTCAATCGCACGGTGATCGTTCACCAGTTTGATGCCCATGCCTGGGCTGAGGTTTGGTTGGAGGGGCAGGGTTGGGTTCGCGTGGATCCTACCGCCGCCGTGGCGCCAGATCGGATTCTCTATGGCCTGGAGCGAGCCATGGCCGCTGAGGGCAGCTTTTTAGCGGAAGCACCCCTATCGCCTCTGCGTTTTCGCGGCGTCAATTGGGTAAATGGCCTGCGCTTGCGCTACGACGCTCTGACCTATCGCTGGCAAACCTGGGTGACGGGCTTTGATGGTCGAACGCAATTTACCCTTATGAAAAACATCCTCGGTGAGATATCCGTGAGCCGCTCTATCGTGGTGCTCCTCGGTAGTGGTGTGCTTACCATGGGCGTCGTTGCCCTGTTGTTGTTCCGTCGTTCTGGCCCCCCCCCGAGGCCAGTCTTTGAGGCGGAAATGGTGCGCTTTACCCGTACCCTGTATCGCCGGGGGTTGCCCGCTGTTCCCGGTGAAGCCCCGGCGGCGACCGTGAACCGAGCTGCTGAACGCTGGCCGCGTCAGGGCGAGCAGATACGCAGCTTGTATCGCGCCCTGGCGAAGCTCGTTTACGCAAAGTCATCAACCATCGCTAACGATAAACGCGTCGCCAGGGAACTGCGGAGGCGGATTCGCGGTCTTCAGTTTCTCCGTTGACGTTTCGGTTTTCGTAGGAGGAACATCGTTTGAGCACCCTAATGGCGGCTACCTTTGCCGCGGTAAGCTATTTTGAAATCCCCGTCGCCGATATGGATCGCGCCGTAGAATTCTACGAGACGGTTTTCGCCATCACCCTGGAGCGAACAATCATCGACGGAAATGCCATGGCCTTGTTTCCCGAACCGCAAGAGGGGCAGTCGGCGATTACCGGTGCCCTTGCCCAGGGAGATAGCTACGAGCCCAGCGAAGCCGGCACCCGGGTGTACTTTCAGGTTACGGACATCAACGCTGTGCTTGATCGTGTACGCGCGAGCGGAGGACAAGCTCGGTATCCCCGCACAGCTATCGGTGAGCTGGGTTGGGTCGCTGAGTTTCGCGATAGCGAAGGCAATCGCGTTGCACTGCACGAGCCAGCACCCTAACTATTCTCCCAATTGGTCCTCCCGGGCGGTCTCTCCGTATCAGAGTCATGCTTTGTAGAGCGATCATTCTGTTTCTGGGTCTGTTTCTAAGTGTTGGATCAGCCCAGGCAAATCTCGTCTGGCATTGGGACGAACCGTTTAGTGCCGATGAGCGTGCCAGGCTACGCGTCTGGCTAGAGGAGACCCATGGGGCTCTGGAGCGTTATGCCGGTCCGCTGCCTTTCCCGGTTCACGTGCATTTGCATCGACGGGACGGATCCGAGGAGCCGGTGCCCTGGGCCAACACCTGGCGAGACCGGAGGCAGTCGATTTACTTCTATGTGGATCCCCGTTTTCCCCAACAGGCGTTCCTGGATGACTGGACCGCAGCGCACGAACTGGCGCACCTATTGCTGCCTTACCTGGGCGGAGATAACGCCTGGTTCGCAGAAGGCTTTGCCAGCTATCTCCAGCATTCCATCATGGTAGAAATGGGCGTTATTGACCGAGAAGAGGCCCTTCGTCGCCGCGATGAAAAAATGCGAAGGGCGACAGCGGCGCTGGCAGTTGAGCGTAGACCCCTACCGCAAAGCATGGTCAGTTTGAGAGCTCGCGGAAGGTATCCGACGTTTTACTGGGGTGGGGCGGTGTACTTTGAGCGCGTAGATCTCCGTCTGCAGGAACAGGGTAGTTCGTTGCAAAGGGTGCTGCGCAAGTACGTTGGCTGCTGTCGCTCCGGGCGGCGCGATCTAGACGAACTGGTGCGGCTGCTGGATCGCCTGGGAGAAACCCAGATCTTCTCTCAGGAGTTGGTAACGATGCGTGAAACACCGGGGTGCCCCGAGCGCATCGTTGTGTCCTAGATCAGGGCTCGGAGACCGGTACCTGATCTAGGAAGTCCAAGCCCTGCTGCAGGAGTTTTGCAGCGTGGCTCAGCGGGAAGCTCAGGAGCTCCTTAGGCGACCTCGGAGATTTCCACCGCCGCGATGCGCTTGCCGTCTTCCGCTTTTTTCTGGAACTCCACGATCTGATCGAAGTTCATGTAGCGGTAGATGTCATCGGCCATGGAGTCGATATTCTTTGCGTACTCCATGTATTCCTCGGGTGTTGGCAGTTTGCCGAGGACAGCGCCCACAGAGGCCAACTCCGCGGAGGTGAGGTACACGTTTGCGCCGTCTCCAAGACGGTTGGGAAAATTTCGCGTGCTTGTGCTGAGCACCGTTGAATTTGCCGCAACGCGAGCCTGATTACCCATACATAGGGAACAGCCGGGCATCTCCGTTCGTGCTCCGGCCTTGCCGTAGATGTTGTAGTAGCCTTCTTCCATGAGTTGATGTTCGTCCATACGCGTCGGCGGAACGATCCACATGCGGGTGTTGATGCCGCCTTTGTGTTGCTCCAACAACTTACCCGCAGCGCGGAAGTGACCGATGTTGGTCATGCAGCTACCGATGAACACCTCGTCAACGCTGTCTCCCGCTACATCTGAAAGTAGGCGAGCATCATCGGGGTCGTTCGGGGCGCAGACGATGGGTTCCTTGACATCGGCCAGATCGATTTCGATCACCGCCGTGTACTCGGCATCTTTGTCAGCGCGCATGAGCGTTGGATTGGCGAGCCATTCTTCCATCTTCTGCGCCCGGCGCTCCAGGGTCCGCGCATCGCCGTAGCCTTCGGAGATCATGCTGCGCAGGAGAACGATGTTGGAGCGTAGGTACTCGGCAACGGTCTCTTCTGAGAGATCGATGGTACAACCGGCGCAGGAGCGCTCGGCACTGGCGTCGGACAGCTCGAACGCTTGCTCAACGGTCAGATCCTGAAGCCCTTCGATTTCAAGAATCCGGCCGGAGAAGATATTTTTCTTGCCCTTCTTCTCTACCGTAAGCAGCCCTTGCTGGATCGCGTAGTAGGGGATGGCGTGAACCAGATCCCGGAGGGTAATGCCGGGCTGCATCTCGCCTTTGAAGCGCACGAGCACGGATTCCGGCATATCCAGGGGCATAACGCCTGTTGCGGCGGCGAAAGCTACCAGTCCAGATCCCGCGGGGAAGGAGATGCCCATGGGGAAGCGCGTATGGGAGTCACCACCGGTCCCCACGGTGTCGGGGAGTAGCATGCGGTTAAGCCAACTGTGGATGATGCCATCGCCAGGCCGGAGGCTGACGCCTCCACGGGTCATGATGAAATCGGGCAAGGTGTGCTGCGTGTCGATGTCGACGGGTTTGGGGTAGGCCGCCGTGTGGCAGAAGCTCTGCATGGTGAGGTCGGCGGAAAAGCCCAGACAGGCGAGGTCCTTCAGTTCGTCTCGGGTCATCGGCCCCGTGGTGTCCTGGGAACCTACCGTGGTCATAAGCGGTTCGCAGTAGGTGCCGGGGCGTACGCCGTCCATACCGCAGGCTTTGCCCACCATTTTCTGCGCCAGGGTGTAGCCCTTACCGGTATCTACCGGTTGCTCCGGTGTGCGGAACAGTTCTGAGGCGGGGAGTCCCAAAGCTTCTCGCGCGCGGGTGGTCAGACCACGGCCGATTATCAGATTGATCCGTCCGCCGGCCCGAACTTCGTCCAGGAGCACGTCGGACTTGAGTTCGAACTCCGACAGGGTATCGCCGGCCTCGTTAAGGATTTTGCCCTCGTAGGGGCGGATATCGATAACATCACCCATGGCCAGGTCATCGACGGGTGCTTCAAAAACCAGGGCGCCCGCGTCTTCCATGGTGTTGTAGAAGATCGGCGCTACTTTGCCACCGATGCAGATACCACCGCCTTTCTTGTTCGGAACGCCGGAGATGTCGTCGCCGAAAAACCACAATACGGAGTTGGTGGCGGACTTGCGAGAGGAGCCGGTACCGACCACGTCACCCACGAAGGCCACGGGCAGGCCCTTGGCCTTGATGGCCTCTACCTGCGCCATGGGGCCCTTGACTCCATGTTCTTCCGGTTCCAGGCCATCGCGGGTCATTTTGTACATAGCCAGGGCGTGGAGGGGGATGTCCGGTCGGGACCAGGCGTCGGGCGCGGGGGAGAGGTCATCCGTGTTGGTTTCACCGGTGACTTTGAAGACCGCGACCTTGATGGACTCGGGCACATCATCTCGATTGGTGAACCATTCTCCATCGGCCCAGCTCTGCATCACCGCCTGGGCATGACTGTTGCCGTCCTTGGCCAGTTCGGCCACATCGTGAAAAGCTTCAAACATCAACAGCGTGTGCTTGAGTTCTTCCGCAGCGGCAGCGGCGAGACCGTCATCGGACAGGAGGGCCACCAGGGTTTCGATGTTGTAGCCACCGTGCATATTGCCCAGTAACTTCACCGCGTCTTCACGGCTGATCAAGCCACAGTCCGCCTCGCCTTTGGCGATGGCGCTGAGAAAGCCGGCTTTGACATAGGCGGCTTCATCGACACCGGGCGGAACACGGTGGGCCAGGAGATCCAGCAAGAAGCTCTCTTCACCAGCGGGAGGAGCTTTGATGAGCTCGATGAGTCCTGCCACCTGTTCCGCCGAGAGGGGTTTGGCGGGGATACCCTGGGCGGCGCGTTCTGCTTCGTGTTCACGGTAGGCGTCGAGCATAAATCACTCCTTAAAGTACGTGGTGTTTGGGGGAGGGTACGAGGATGCCGACAGGCGATCGCATACGCGCGCTTCGTCTGCTCGTTCAGGCATCAAGCCCTGAAAAATGTCTCGCAGATTATAGACGAGGGTAGTAAATCGCACCAGAAATCAGGGGTTTATCGGCATCATTCACAGGGTGAATGAAAACTGAAGACAGGCGTCCCATTGAAAATACTCTTGGCGAGCCACGAGAACCTGAGAATGCCAGCTGCGTCCACCTTTGATCTTGCTCTGATAAGCCTTTCGTCTGGGCAATCGTCGTTCCTCGCTTTATCCTTGGGTATTTACGCACGGAAACAATCCCGATAAATGGAGCGCTTACCTCCGGTAAAAACCCCCTGCATAGGCGTCTGTTCGACGGGCATTGGCGACTCCGTCTGCCGTGGGTGCAAGCGCTTCGCCCATGAGGTGATCGACTGGAACAGCTACTCCCAAGACCAAAAACGGATCGTCGATAGCCGTCTCTCGCAGTTTCTCGCCCAGTGCGTGAAAAACCGTCTTCGTATCATCGATCAGCCTTTGCTCGCCTGGCAATTACAGACTCAGCAGGTGCGGCACAACCCGGATCACGATCCTTACTGTTGGGTTTTTGCATTGCTGAAGGCGGGGGCAGGGCAAATCACCGACCCCGGGAACTTTGGTTTTGAGGTGGATCTACGCTTCCGTACCTTAAGCCTCCTTGAGCTGCGAGAGCAGATCGACGCCGAGTACTTTGCCCTTTCCAGCGCGCATTATGAGCGGTATTACCTTATGCCTGATCTTTTTGGCCGGGAGTCCCGGGGATGAATGCCCCTGTAAAAACTGATGTCGACCTTGATCCTCTTCTATCCTTCTTGCCTTGTGCGACACCCCAGGCCTGGATTGAAGCGGCAGCAGACCCCGGCAACTTACACGTCCTGCTTGTTGACCACGCCAACTGTGAGAAGAAAGCGGCGTCGACGGCTCTCAATCTCATGTACCGCTATGTGGAACATCCAAGTTTGTTGCGCAAGCTATCTCGATTGGCGCGGGAGGAACTGCGACATTTTGAGCAGGTGCTGGCGATTATGGAGAAACGGGGCCTCTCCTACCCGCAGCTTACGGCGGCGCGGTATGCCTCTGGACTTCGAGAACTGGTGGCTAAGGATGAACCCCTGCGTCTCGTGGACACGATGCTTATCGGCGCGATTATCGAAGCACGATCTTGTGAGCGCTTTGCTGCCCTGCTGCCGGTGCTGGATGAAGAACTAGGGAGATTTTACACAAGCTTGCTGAAGTCTGAAGCCCGTCATTTCGAGGACTACCTGGGCCTTGCCGAGAGCCTCGCCCCGCAGGTGGATGTGGAGCCTCGTTTACGGACTTTACTGGAACGAGAACAGCAGTTGGTAGAGTCTCCGGACCCCCAGTTTCGCTTCCACTCGGGGGTGCCAGCTTCTTCATAAAAAGTGATAAATTACTGTAGGTGTTATTTATAACCTATTGAATTATATCGAAATCAATAAGATTTATTTCGCCTTTCTCTAGCTTCAGGTACCAGCCTTTTTGTTCCCAGTCGCCCAATACCCAGCGGACACCGCTGGCAATCTCATGACGGGCGGGTCGGTGCGTGTGACCGTGGATCAGCGTCCTGCACTGGGCTTCAGTCATCGCCCGAGCCACTTCGTTACCCGTTACGTCCATGATGTCTTCGGCCTTGCGACTACCGGCGTGTTTGCTTTCGGCACGGAGCTTTGCGGCCAGGGCTCGACGTTCTTCAAGGCTGTGGCTCAACGCTCCCTGCTGCCACTCCGGTGAGCGGACCATGGTGCGGAACTGTTGGTACTCCAGGTCGCGGGTGCAGAGACTATCGCCATGCATCAACAGCAGGCGGTGACCGTCGATCTCTAGCACACTGGGATCGGGAAGGATCGTAGCCCCTAGACGGGCGGCGTAGCGCTCGCCAAGGAGGAAGTCCCGGTTGCCGTGCATCAAGTAGATGTGAGGACCGGCCTGGCGGAACTGCTGTAGGAGCCGGGCCACGTCATGGACGATGGCACTGTCATCATCGTCGCCGATCCAGAACTCGAAGAGATCACCGAGGATGTACAGGGCCTCGGCGTCCCTATGGCGATCCAAGAATTGGCCGAAGGCGGTAGTGATCTCGGGGCGCTCAGCGCTGAGATGCAGGTCCGATATGAAGTAGGTCGCCCCGGGCATTACCGATGAAAATGAAGCCTAAGCTGCGGTGAATCAGCTTTCGCTTGCCGCCTCGTCGTCGAGGGTGACCGATTCGATGATCACGGGGTCTACGGGCACGTCTTGGTGTCCAGCGCGAGAGGTGGTAGGCACGGCGCGAATCTTATCAAGCACCTCCTCTCCCTCTACGACGCGGCCAAACACGGCGTAGCCCCAGCCCTGCATGGTTTTACCGCTGTGGTTGAGGAAATCATTGTCTTTAACGTTGATAAAGAACTGCGCCGTTGCCGAGTGGGGATCCATAGTGCGGGCCATGGCTACGGTACCAAAGTCGTTCTTAAGGCCGTTATCCGCCTCGTTCTCGATGGGCTCTCTCGTGCCTTTCTGGCGCATGTCGGTGTCAAAGCCACCGCCCTGGATCATGAAACTATCGATGACCCGGTGAAAAATCGTACCGTCGTAGAAGCCTTCGCGAACATACATTAGAAAGTTGGCCACCGTGGCCGGTGCGTTCTCGGTATCGAGTTCAAGTTTGATAGCGCCGTAGGTGGTGTTCAGGGTGACCATGGATTGTCCTTCCGCGAGGTGCTCTAGCTGGGAGATGGAAATGTGGTATCGCGGTGCCGTGTTTTACCGCGGAGCGCGATATTACGCGTTTTGCCTCCCCAGGAGAACCTTGAAATCAGCGTATTTGCGGCTTCTGTCGTCAGAAGCGACGGGCAGGGCTCTGGAAACCCAGCTCGGATACCCGTACAGAGGGGTAACCGGCGCGTCCGTGGACCCGAATTCGCTGTTAATGGAGGATTTCGTGGCTGACCCATTGCTGCGGCACGGCTATACTACGCCGCCTTTTTTTGTTGCAAGCCCACCATAGGTGCTGTGGCGGATGAGGGTGCGCGCCTCAGCAGCTGTGTTGTGTCCTATCGCCAAGTCCTGCCGATAAGCGTCGCCCTGGGGTAAGCCCATTCATTACGCGTTTTGAAACTTTAATCTATGTCCTCCGATACACCCAGCAACAATTTTCTCCGTGGAATCATTGCCGACGACCTCGCCACGGGGCGGCACGCGGCCATCGTGACCCGCTTCCCACCGGAGCCCAACGGCTATCTGCATATCGGCCATGCGAAGTCCATCAGCGTTAACTTCGGTTTGGCGGAAGAGTTTGGCGGCACCTGTCACCTGCGCTTTGACGATACGAATCCCGAAAAGGAGAGTCAGGAGTACATCGAATCTATCCAGGAAGATGTACGTTGGTTGGGCTATCGCTGGGAAGGCCCCGTGCGCTATGCGTCGAGTTATTTCGAACAGCTTTACGCCTGGGCAGAGTTTCTGGTGGAGGAGGGCTTGGCCTATGTGGACGATCTCTCGCCAGACGAGGCTCGAGCCTATCGCGGCACTCTTACGGAGCCTGGCAGAAACAGCCCTTTCCGTGATCGCTCAAGAGATGAAAATCTCGATCTTATGAGACGCATGCGCGCCGGAGAATTTGCCGATGGAGCTCGCGTATTGCGGGCCAAGATCGATATGGCGCATCCAAATATGAACATGCGCGACCCAATTCTTTACCGCATCCGACGGGCTCATCACCACCAAACCGGAGACGCCTGGCCCATCTATCCCACCTATGATTTCGCCCATGGCCAGGAAGACGCCATCGAGGGCATAACCCATTCCATTTGCACCCTGGAGTTTGAGGATCATCGTCCTCTTTACGACTGGTTCATTGAGCATCTGCCGGTGGAGAGCCGCCCTCGGCAGTACGAGTTTGGCCGCTTGAACACCAGTTACACGATTACCAGTAAGCGCAAATTGAAAGAACTCGTCGATAAGGGAATCGTCGAGGGCTGGGACGATCCACGGATGCCGACCATTGCTGGCATGCGTCGCCGTGGTTTTACCCCCGAGGCTATCCGACGCTTTTGCGACATGGTCGGTACGTCGCGCTCCGATGGAGTGGTGGACGTGGCTATGCTCGAGCACGCTATCCGCGATGACCTTAACCAGCACGCCCCGAGGGCCATGTGCGTGTTACGCCCATTGCTTGTGAAGCTGCGCAATGTTCCTACGGAGCATTTCCCGCTGACGGCACCGGCTCACCCAAGCCGCGAGGATCTCGGTGATCGGACCTTAACCTTCTCTGATCGGCTGTACATTGATCGGGAGGATTTTCGCGAAGAGGCGAACAAGAAATTCAAGCGTCTGGTGTTGGGGAAGCGAGTGCGCTTGCGCAATGCTTACGTTATCGAGGCCATGGCGGTGGAAAAAGACGAACGGGGAGAGCTTGTGGCGGTGGTCGCAGACCTTGTGCAAGGCACCCTCGGAGAGGATCCCGCCGATGGGGTGAAGCCCAAGGGCGTTATCCATTGGGTCGATGCGGCGACGGCGCAACCGGCCACGCTCCGTCTATACGATCGTTTGTTCACGGATCCCGCTCCGGATCGCGGCGGCGCCGATTTTCACGGCTTTCTCAACCCCGATTCGCTCACGGTGATTGATGGCGCTATGGTCGAGGCCGGGTTGGCGACGGCCCAAGCCGAAGATCGTTTCCAGTTTGAACGAGAGGGCTATTTTGTGGCCGATCGCTTTGATCACAATGGCGAGAATCTGGTTTTCAACCAAACCATCGGTTTACGCGATGTGTGGGCGGCGAAAGCCCAGAGCGGAGGGGCGGGCTAATGGGACTCGTTCTTTACAACACTCGGGCGCGGGAAAAGCAGCCCTTTGTACCTGTCGATGAGAACCGGGTGACGCTGTACGTGTGCGGCCCGACGGTTTACAACCTCGCGCATATTGGCAACGCCCGTCCCGTGGTGGTGTTTGATACCTTGTTTCGCTTGCTGCAAACCCAATTCGACGAGGTCGTCTACGCCCGAAATATCACCGACATCGATGACAAAATCATCACCGCCGCCAAGGAGCGGGGTGAGGGTATTGATTCGGTGACCCAGGAATTTACGCAGAAGTATCGTGAGGATACCGCGCAGCTCAACGCGCTCACGCCGACCTTAGAACCTCACGCCACGGAGAATATCGGGCCCATGCTTGCCCTCATTCAGGCGCTGATCGATAAGGACCATGCCTACGAGTCCGCGGACCATGTTTTGTTTGCCGTGGATTCCATGGCCGATTACGGCCAGCTATCCGGGCGCAGCCTGGACGATATGTTGGCCGGTGCTCGGGTGGAAGTAGCGGAGTACAAACGCCATCCCGGGGATTTCGTGCTCTGGAAGCCATCGCGAGACGATGAACCCGGATGGGATAGCCCCTGGGGCCGGGGTCGTCCGGGTTGGCATTTGGAGTGCTCGGCGATGATTCGGGAACATCTGGGGCCGACCATCGACATCCATGGTGGCGGTCGTGATTTGATTTTTCCCCACCACGAGAATGAACTGGCCCAAAGCTGCTGCGCCTATGGTGATGACTTTGTGCGTTACTGGTTGCACAACGCCTATGTAGATATGGACGGGGAAAAGATGTCCAAGTCCCTGGGCAATGTCCGCACCATCCGCGAGTTACTAGGCAGCTATCAAGGCGAGGTGCTGCGTTTCGCGCTGCTGAGTGCCCATTATCGTTCGCCCCTAAATTTCTCTGCCGACCTGCTGGATCAAGCCGAGCAAGCCCTGACGAGCTTTTACAATACCTTGCGTGGCGTGCAGCACATCGCCCTGGACGTAGAAGTTCCCCTGGCGGAGGAGCCGTTTTATCAAGCGCTCTGCGATGATCTGAATACGCCTCTGGCCATCAGTGAGTTGCACGCCCTGGCACGGGACCTCAACAAGGCCCAGGAAGATGAAAAACCTCGGCTCAAGGCTCGGTTGCTGGCGGCTGGCAATCTCCTCGGAGTTCTTGACCAGGATCCCATTGATTGGCTTCAGGGAGTAGAGAATAGCGAGGACGAGAGCTTGTCCGCGGAGGCCATCGACGCCCTCGTGTTGGAGCGCACCACCGCGAAAGCGGAGCGCGACTACGCTCGGGCCGATGAGATACGGGAAGCGCTCACCAGCCAGGGGATCGTGCTTGAGGATGGCCCCGACGGCACCTTGTGGCGCCGAGGCTAGCATCGCGAACACTTCTGCGATCTGGCCTGCTAGAAACAGCCGTACCCAGGGCCCTGATTTCGTTGACGCCGTTGGGGCGGATCAGTACCATGCGCGCTCGCTGAATCGGGCTTGCCGATAAGCCGCTCCGGCGGTACGGTAAGCAGGCTAGGTGGAACAGCATTTCGGGGTATAGCGCAGTCTGGTAGCGCGCCTGCTTTGGGAGCAGGATGTCGGGAGTTCGAATCTCTCTACCCCGACCACCCACCTTCCGTACCGACATCTGATCAGTGGTGGCCGTAGCTCACCAGGTAGAGCACCGGATTGTGGCTCCGGAGGTAGGGGGTTCGAGACCCCTCGGCCACCCCATTTTCTAAACAAAAGCCCTATGGACGACCATCGCGATGTCAGTGACGACGTCAGTGACGACAAACGCTGCGATGCACGTCCCTCCAAAAAACATCAGGCCTCGTCTGCCAAGAGTCTGATCGTCGCCTTACGACCTTTTTCACTCATAGTGGCATTGGCCACCTGTGGTCTTGGGATCGCCCTCGCTATTGTCGATCAGCAGGTTGTTGAATTTCCCATTGCACTTGCAGTGATGATCGCCGGTCTGCTGCTACAGGTTGGTGTAAATCTCATCAATGACCTGGCCGACATGGAACGCGGGATCTACACGGACCTGGAGCGGCGTACGGTCCGGCAGCACGGACGTTTGGGTTGGGCCGCTATTATCCTGGCCTGCATGATCGGGCTTTACCTGGTGTTTTTGAGGGGTTGGCCTTTGCTGGCCTTGGGTGTAATCGGGGTGCTCGGTCTTTGGGGCTACGCGGCAGAGCCTCTGAAGTTGAAGTCGCGGGGATTGGGATTGATCGCTGTTTTCTTCCTGGCCGGTGTTTTCCTGGTCTCCGGTGCCTACTACGCGGTCGCCGACGTGATGGCTACACATGTGTTGCTCTTATCCCTGCCTTTCAGTTTATTCGCCTGTTTGCTGCTTCTCGCAAACGAACTACGCGATATCAACGACGATGAAGTGGCCGGTCATCAAACGTTTACCGTGCGTTTTGGGGATGAGGCGGGGGCTGGTCTCTATCGAGGTCTGCTCGGTCTGCTAACCCTGTGTACCTTGTTGTTGAGCCTTTGGGTGCCGATGCAATGGGTATTGCTCCCCTTAGGGTCGCTGCTCTGCTTTATTCCGCCCCTCCGGCGCCTACCCTTGGCGCCCGCGCTGCGTGGGGGCCTGCCCGCTATGACGGGTCGCTGCTACCTGGTTTACGCGGTGCTCTACATTGGTGTTTTGGTGCACGTCGCCTCACCCACGGCAGGCTCATGAATCAAGATCTAGTTCTTTCCTTGGGGCTTCCCGTAACCCTGTTCCTGCTGATGTTCAGTATGGGGACGACCCTGGGGACGAAAGATTTTTTGAGTATCGCGCGTGCGCCAGCCTCTGTTGCGACGGGATTACTCAGCCAGTTTCTGTTGCTGCCGATCCTCGCTCTTGGAGTCTTAAGTTTTCTACCCCTATCTCCCACGCTTTATGCCGGGTTTGTAATCCTTGCTCTCAGCCCTGGGGGCACTAGCTCGAATATGTTCAGTTATCTTGCCGGCGGCAATGTGGCTTTATCCATAAGTTTGACCGCGCTGGGCAGTCTTCTGGCACCGTTTACCCTGCCGTTTGCGGCGGCCTGGCTGCTCAGCGACGTCCTGGGTGAGAGTTTTACACTGCCGCTATTGCCCACCATCGGTCGCCTGCTGGTAGTCACGATTCTGCCCGTTTGCCTCGGTATGGCACTTAGACACCAGAACCCTGGGTGGTGTGTTCGCCACGAGGGATGGGTGACACGGATACCCTTGTTTATGTTGTTGTCCGTTATTGGAGGCATCATTGTCCAAAACTGGGCCGACATGCCCATGTTGCTCGCGCAAACGCTCTCGCCCGCTTTGGTTCTGGCGGGCTCCGCTCTTGTAGTGGGCTATGGCTTTGCGCGCCTCCTGAGACGACATCACCGAGATGCGAAAACCATCGCCATAGAAACGTCCATCCAAAACGGGGGCACGGCGATGTTGATCACGGGGACGATTTTGCAGAACCCGGCCATGACCATAGCTCCTGTGATGTACGGCATCCTAATGTTGTTGCCGGTGTTTCTGTGGTTGGGTTTGCGGCGGCCGAATTAGCTATTAGCGTACCTGCGGGAAACTAAGCTTGTGCTCGTTAGTTGGGTCTCGTTGTTTCGCGGGTCGGCTCTACCGTGACTCGCTTGCTCGTTTATCGCTCGCCGTCTTAAATCCCCTGTGGTCTTGTCACCATGAGTTTTATAGCCCCAATGACAACAGCTTGGGTCAATCCGAGTCTGGTAGGGGAGGGCCAGCACGAGTACACTGCGCCCCCACGCGCCCATAGCTCAGTTGGATAGAGCATCGGCCTTCTAAGCCGGCGGTCCGGGGTTCGAATCCTCGTGGGCGCGCCACATCCAAAAAAAACTTTAACAAAAACCTTTTTCTGGTATTAGAATCGAAACCTCACGTATGTTGTGCGGGGAGGTTCGACGCGTGGCCGACTCTCAATCTGTTGTGCTAAATACGATGGAACTGTCCGTTCCCGTTGCAGCGCGTTTGACGGATGAGCAGCAATGGCAGGCGTCCATGGATTTACCTCGCGAATTGCGCCAGTTGGAACCGGAGGTCCAGGGCTCGATTCTCTCGGCCGTGGAGGCCGCGCTGGCGGAACTGCAACGAGTCAACAAGGATACCGAGGGACGAACCACTGCGCTCCTGCAGCCCTGGTTGAGGATCGCCATCGGGCTCTGGTTGCGGCGCTTACCCAATGGACACTGGCGAGCCAGTGTGAGCTTTACCTGGCCCGACGCCTGGGCAGATTTTAGTCAAGAGAATAGGGCTGCGGTGCTGCGCGCTTTGCAAACCATGGTTCGTGATACACGAGCGGTCCTGGCGGAGTTGGCACCGGCAAAAACTTCTCTCGGCTAGGGATAGATTAGATAGCCTACAGCTTACTACTCTTTAGCCGTGGTCGAAGCTTTTTAGCCCAGTTTTCCTATTTGGCTTACTCGAGACTTAGGCTGTCGGGGAACAACTGCGCGACGATCATTCGCCGGTGTCCAGGCTGAAGGTTCGTATTTCCCGCGTCGGTGATATTGAGGCTCGAAAGAATATCTATGGTTCTTTTAAGCATCAGGTCCGCATCATAGCTCGATGCAGGTATGCGGTACTCGCGGGTGATGTCGCTAAGCGTTCGCGAGGCAAGGGTCCACAGGGCCGCTCTAGAGCCGATGAGAGCATCGGGCATGGGGTTGCGGACGTAGGTGCCGCCATACAGCAAATAGGCCTGCCACTGTTGAGCGTCGGTGTTATCGCCTTCCAATCGATCCGTTAAAAACCCAACAAGGGCTTGCAGGTCGCTATAGGCCGGGGGTTGGTCGTCCAGGAACCAGCCACGCACCACTTCCGGCTGCCACTGGGGATTGAGAGCGGCGATGTCTTCGAGTCTTCCGTTGTTGAGTTCGCGCTCTCCGGCTAGACCGCAGAGCATATTTAAGCGGGCTGAGAAACCGCTGCAAGCCTTGCTGTGGCCTTCTTGCTGAGATACGAAGGTGGCGCGACGACGCTCACGACGGGCCGCCAGGGCTCTGTTTTCTTCGCCGGGATGAAGAGAAGTTACGTCGGCCATGGCTCTTCCCAATGCCTAGCGTTTGCGCTGATCGTTAGCAACATAGCGACGATAATCCTCCAGGCTACAGCCTGCAATCAATATTGCCTCGGCGTCTGCGGGCAAGTTGGGTAATCGGGCGATAAGTTCCAGAACACCGTGTTTGAGAATCTCGGTGACCGGCCCGGGGCAAGCGGGTGTTCGCTCAAGCCAGCGGTGCAGGGCGAGGCGGCTACTTTGCCAGAAAGGCGCGCCAGCCCTTGCGTTACTACTGTCCTCGGCTCGCTGACGTAACTGGGCAAACTCTTCCGCAGATATACCCAGGAGTTCACTGGCTCGGGTTGAAGCCTGGGGGTCCGTGCGAAAGCGCTGGACGGCGAAAGCCACTGATTCGTCTTCGAGCCATTGCGTCAGTGGCGGCGGGGTGCTCATTT
>DIYG01000178.1 GCA_002428935.1 Halieaceae bacterium UBA6060 | reverse complement strand
TGGGTCCGACGTCAACGCCGGGCTCAAGCGCCTTACTCAAGCGCCAAAGACAACGCGGCCGCGACGAGCCACGTCGTCAGTCAGAACCTCTGCGAATGTCTCCAGGGACATCGTTCCGAGGTCCTCACCACTCCGCGACCGCACGGCCACTGTGTTCGCTTCGACTTCTTTGTTCACCCACCACGAGCAGGCAGGGGATGCGCTGAATTCTGAGCCCGCGGATTTTAAAGCCGATTTTCTCGATTCTCAAGCCCAAGAGAACCCGAAAGCCTTTGTTTTGTAAGGAATCTTCCACAAAACGGGCTTATTTGCCCCGCTTTTCCGCGATATTTGGTGGTAGGGCCTAGATCGACGCGAGTTTGGCCGCGAGTACGACCGCAGAATTCTCCAGGAATTTTCCATAAACCACATGAAAAAACCAAGGTTCCCGCGATGCCGCATCGCCGGCGAGATCCTGGGAGAAGCCGTCTTCGGTGGAAAACTCCTTCCTACATGGAATCTCTAAAGGCCCTAGCCCGGAGCTCCTCGGACAAGCCCCGAGGAGGGAGTTGTGGAGGCCACGACGTTCCCACCATCAGTCGCAGCTAACTGCTCCGTAACTATCACGTAGCGTAGGGGGCCGCCGGGCACCACGGCGTCAAAGGGATAGCAGGTTACGAGCAACATCCCCCGGGGCGGCAACCGGGCGTCGATGCGACCGTCTCGGGCATCGGCGACCACCTGCTCCGTCACCTGATATCGATACTCCCGGCCCTCGAAACTGAGAAATAGCTCATCGCCGGTTTGCAGGCGAGAGAGAAATCGAAAGTGCGTATCCCGGTGTCCCGACAGCATGGCCAGACCGGGGTCCCCGGGGCGCACGTCGGGGGCCAAACCCGCAGCAAAGGCCAGAGCGTGACCGCTTTGACCGGACAAGATATAGCGGGTTAAACCCAGACGGGGGACTCGTAGCTGCGCCACGGGATGGGTGTCGGCCCAGGGCCAGGGCTTGATGGCTTCACCGCTGTGCTGGCTGCGTTTATAGGCGCGCTCGATCAAATGGGGCGCCAACCACGCCTTTCCATAGATCATCGCCGCTCCGGCGATTTGGTAAAGCGCTGCAAGAAGCAAACCCGTGGCGAGAGCGGCCAACATCGCGGGAAGCAGCGAGCCACCGGATCTAAGGACCATCAAATCCATAAGGCACCTCGATGAAGGAAGCGAAGAACCAAGGCGCTACACGCCAGTAGAGTCGCCAGTAGCACCTTGAAAGGACCTTCGGTAGCACCTTGAGCCAAGGCAAATCGTTGGGGACTCTGTCCTTGCGGTACAACGTTGGGTAGCTTTTCCCTTTGTGGCGTTGCTTCCAACGGTCTTTGGGGCACCTCTTCTACAGCGACGAAACTGGTGAACGGCGAGGCCAAGGAGAAGCGTAGGGCCAGAGGCAACGCCTTGGCGCGAACTTCTTCACGGGCTTGCCCCCTACGGCCATCCCTCAAAATAGCTGCCAGCTTTTGTCGCGCCCAGTGACTGGCGACTCCAGCGCTATCGGTGGCCTCTGGTAACGTCAAATGCTGCTCCCAGGCCCGGTCTCCCTGGCGCCCCTGGACCGTGATCGATGCGCCTGCGACAACTTCATCCAATTTTGCGACCTGCAACACGGGCTCTCCCGCGTACAGATCGGGAACGGGGAAGGGATAAGCTTCGGCGCCGCCGGACCAGTGGACCTGCACCCCCGCCATCTGTGGACGCTCGATCCGTTCAAAGAGCGCCATCATGCGCGGCGCCACCTCGTCAGGCCGCGCGATGAAAACAGCGATGCCGCGACCGGCTATCGCCGCCGCTTCCATAAAGTAGCTATTGGGCGCGCTACCAATACCTACGGTAAAGATACGGGCATCGCTTTGATCCTGCTCGAGGAGGTTCAGAAGCTGCTGCTCATTCCCAACAGCACCATCGGTAACGAAGATAAGCTGCCGCAGCCGGTCGCCCTCCTCGTCTGCAGAAACCCCTGCGTTCAAAGCCACCGACAAGGCTGGAAGCATCTGCGTGCCACCCCCAGCGCGGAGGGAACGGACGAAGCTCCTTGCCTGCTCTAAACTCCTTGCCTTCGCTGGCTGAGCCTCAGGAAACAAGCTTGCATATTGATCGTTGAATACGATGAGGTTGAAGTAGTCATCGGAACCCAAGGTATCTAACGCGTGGAGCACGCTGGCTTTGGCCTGGCGAATGGGTTCACCCTGCATGGAACCAGAGACATCCAAAACCAGTAACAGCTCTCGGCGCAGCGCTGAAGACGCTAACTCCTCCACCGGCGGTAACAGCATAAGCAGGGCAAATTCTTCACCGTCAAACCGCTCCCGGAACACCGCTGCCTGGGGTCGATGGCGCCGCTGGGGCTTCCAGCTGAGCACCACGTCGCGATCCATTTCAACGACACCGTTAGGGAACGACAAATCGAAACCATCGGTTACTCGATCGATGTTTAGTTCGTGGTATCTCGCCCCGACATGGGCCAGAGGGATTCCGGGACGCAGGGTTACCGCCAAGCTCAGAGGGTTCTCGGGCTCTGGGTCCCCTCCCGACGTTACGGTCTGCGGCGCTGTGATAAGCGGAGCGTCCGGAACAACGCTGGTCGGCAACGACCACCCCGATCCCGACAGCGGTAGCCAGGAATCCCCCGGTGCGGGTCGCTCCTGTTCCGACGGCCGAGGCAAGCCGGGAATAAACGGAGCGGTAACCGTGGTAGGAAATCGCAGGGAGAACTCTCCGTCGCGATAGCGGACGGGCAACACCAGATCTACATGGACGATTATCTCTTCCCCGGGCGGGATGTTCGCCACCCGGGTCGTGAACAGGTTCGGGCGTTGTTGCTCCAGCAGCGCGCTGCGCTTTCCCGCCCGGCGCGCCGCGTCATAGACTGCATGCGCTTCCTCCCGCTCTTTTATTTCACCGCGGATGATCCGTTCACCAACCTCAATCTCCAGCTGCGTAACCGCCCCGTCGGGGGGCAGAGGGAATAGATACTCAGCTTCCGCCCATTCAGACCCCGTATTGATAAAGTGCTGCGTCAACCGGGCCTGAGCGAGTAAACCGGCGATCTGGATGTCCAAATGACTGCCCAATTGCAGTGCCTGAGTAACCGTCGACCCCTCATGTCGAAACACCAGGCGGGGACCCGATGCTTCCCCACCGGCTCCACTCCAGGGCTGCTCCTGTCCCAAAGCTGAAGGCTCCGACGTACCCGCCGTAAGATCTCCCGCCGATGCGAAGACCACCCCGGCAGACACACCAAGCAGCACCGACAACACCCATCGACCCAGGCGCCTTCCCACAGCACGAATCTGGTCGTCGACCACAACCCTATGCCTCTCCTTCACCAGTAACTCCATCGGCCCATGAACATGGACTCAGGAAAACCCATTTCCCGGGCAGCGCTGCTACTACGAAGAGGCGAAAAGCGGATGAATTGTGGCGAAATATGGCAATGACCTGCGGATGGGTGCGTGTATCCCATGGGGCTGCTAGAGTCGGCTCCTCTACCCGAGTCCTGGGTTTCACGCCCCCCGCAGATAGGATGAAGCGGCTACATGCCCGAGCATATTGTCGTCGTCGAAGATGAATTGGCCCTGGCCGCGAACTACCGTGCCGCCCTCGAGGAGCAAGGCTTTCGTGTCAGTCACTATGCGGATCGCTCATCGGCGGAACAGGCTTTCAGCGCAGAAGTCCCCGACCTCGCAATCATCGACATCGCCTTGGGTACGGAAACGGAGGGTGGGTTCGAGCTTTGCCGCCTGCTCCGAGCCCATTCCGCGGAAGTACCCATCGTGTTCCTCACGGCTCGCGATGACGACATCGATATCGTGTCCGGCTTTCGCCTCGGCGCCGACGACTATTTATCCAAGACCATCAGTCTGCGACATCTCCAGGCCCGGGTGACGGCTCTCCTGGCTCGTACGGAAGCCCTCCGAAACCGCCATCCGGCGTCAAAGACGCTACAGCGTGGTGCCCTAACCTTGGACACGGCTCGCATGCAAGCCTCCTGGCACAATCAGGGCATTGCCCTAACGGTCACGGAGTACTGGATAGTCGAGGCCCTGGCCCGGCACCCGGGTCATGTGAAAAGCCGCCAGCAGCTTATGGAGGCGGCCAACACGGTGCTCGACAACAGCACCATCACCTCTCATATCAAACGTATCCGGCGTAAGTTCCTCGAGTCCGACGGTGAGTTTTCGGCCATCGAAACTGCCTACGGCATGGGTTACCGCTGGCTGGTCGAGTGAGCCTTCGATCTCAGCTCCTCGTGGTGAGCCTGCTGCTCTTAAGCCTGCCCTGGGCCGGTTGCCAGTACCTACGGGAAATGGAAAGCACCTTGCGAACCGGTCAAGGAATGGCCGTGGAAGCGACCGCAAAAGCCATCGCCGCAGCGCTGGAAGCACAGTCGAATCTTCTATACCCCGCCCAGGGAAGACGGAACGCCACCCAACAGCAAGCAATTTGGGCCCTTGAAGCCGCTCCCGAAGCCCTGTTTGTGGATGGCTTCGCCGACGACTGGCGCGATCAGCCCGAACTCAAACCGGTGGACGGGACACCGGAATTTCTTACGCTCCGTGCGGCCACCTGGGGCCAGCGCGTGTTCATCCTCCTGGAAGCCAAGGATCCACAGGTTCGCTATAGCACCCCTTACCGTCTGGGTGATCATCTGGAACTCCTGTGCATCAGCGACCTGGGCGCACGCCTTCCGCTTATCTTGGCCGCCGAAGCTCCGGGGGTCGTACCCTTGCGGGGTGACAGCGAAATACTCACGGTCGGCGCCCACCGTCCCCGGGGTGCCTGGCGCGAGGGAGGAAGGGGTTACACCCTGGAGCTGCAAATCCCCATCGGCACTCAGTGCGAACGCCTGGCGTTACGGCTCATGGACCGTGGCGACGACAAAGAAACCCTTCGCTTTGACTCTACCAGTCTGAGTGGCGGCACGATCCCCTGGCTTGTGTACCGCGTTGCCGCATTGGATACCTGGCTCAAGGCATTTGGCCAACCGGGGCGACAAATCACCGTTACCGATAACTCCGGCACCCTGGTTGGGCTCAACGAGGAACCCGCGGCGCGGGAGTCAACGCAGCTCTTCTGGTTGTTGCGTGTCCTCTACCGGTCGGTTCTGCGGGATCACGATAGCCCTTCGACGCCAGGGTCTTCGGCCCCGGCGGCTGAAAACGAATCGGCCAACACCCTCGATTACGGACAACGATGGCAGCGACGGGAGGGTAAGCAGCAGGATGACGCAACGATTCGCGCAACGGCGGTCATCGGCGGAAGTGCCGCGACCATCGGCACCGTTTCCGTATCGGAAACCACAGAGCGATATCTCGCTTTAACAGACCAGGCGACGACCCGGGTACTGACCGTCAGCGCGCTGGTACTGAGCATAGCCCTCCTGGGCCTGCTGTTCTACGCCAGCATACTCAGCTGGCGCATCCGTCGCTTGAGCAACGCGGCTCGGGAAATCGCTCTTGAACAGCGGAAGGCCGACGCCTTTCCCCGAAGCCAGGTCACCGATGAGCTTGGTGACCTCTCCAGGAGCTACGCCGATCTGTTGCAACAAATCGGTGACTACAACGCTTACCTGAAAGGGCTAGCGCGAACCCTCTCGCACGAGTTGCGCACCCCCATCGCCATCGTAAGCAGCTCCCTGGAGCAGCTGTCTCAGCCTCACCAATTGTCCCGGGACCAGCAGGCCTATCTCGATCGATCGCGAGAAGGACTAAGCCGGCTCACGCGCATTGTCACCGCCATGAGCGAAGCCTCAAGGATTGAAGAAACCGCGGAGAATGCAGTACTGGAATCCGTGGATCTGGCCAGGCTCCTCAGCGATCTGAAGGCAGCTTACGGCGATACGTTCTCCCAGCATCGCTTTTACTTCTCGCCCCCGGAAACAAATTCTACGGTCCGCGGTAATGGCGACCTCCTGGCTCAGGCGATAGACAAGCTGGTGGACAACGCCGTCAGCTTCACGGTACCCGGTCAGCCGATTATCCTTCGCTTGAGGGAAGAAGACTCCCATCTGGCCATCGAGGTTGAAAACCCCGGCCCACCGCTACCGGAAACCCTTGGCGGTCGCCTTTTCGAACCCATGATCAGCCTGCGAGAAGAAGCAGAAAAGCAGGACGCACATCTCGGGCTGGGTCTTGCCATCGCCCGGACCATCGCCGAAGCCCATCACGGTAGCCTCAGCGCGCGAAACAATGCGGAATCCGGCACCGTGGTGTTTACGCTTCGCCTAAGCAAAACACCTGAGCTGAGCGCGTAAAGGCAGCTATTCAAAGCCTGGGGTGAGACGCCCAGGCCCAGGGCAAACTCACTCCCATTCCAGCCAGATGCGGCCATCGCTGAACACATGCCCGGCCGCCCCCAACTCAGTGCTTCCATTGCCCTCAATAAACTCGAACACGTTTGTCGCGGGCTCTGGCACCGGATCGCGGCCGAGCTCGAAGTCCTGATCCGCCACCAGTGCCATATAACTCTTGTTAAGGAAAATCGCCCGCTCTCGTGATGGGGTAATGAGGTAGCGGATGTCCTCCTCACCACCTGGGGCCGCCCGTCGGACCTTGGCTTCCAACACCCCGCCCTTCTCATCAAAGAACTGCTCAAGGGCCTCATCATTCGCGCGGAACTCGTCGCCACCGCGAACCCGCTCGAAGTACTCAAGGATTTCCGGTTTCCTCTTACCCGCCTGGGGCACGTCCTGAATACCGGCCAGATTTTGATACCCCCAACCAGCTGCGCCGGGAACCTTACGAGGAAACCCGAAGGTCGAGTCGGCGGTTACACCGAGATTGGTATGGCAGCCCATGCAAAACACCGTCTCCTCTTCGGTTTGAGCACGCAAATGGCCATCGGCACTTTCAATCCAGCCCTGAAAGCGCCAGCCAAAATCATTCACCAGACCCACCTCTCCACTGCCGTGGAACTTTGGCAGCATGCCCGCTTCCTTGGCGTCGTACTCAGCCAGATAAACGCGACTGAGCTTGTCATCGGAGATGGGGCGGTCGCGACGGGAGTAGCGCACCTCCTTCATCCGCGCGCTAATAAGATCCTCGCTATCCGGATCCACGTAGCGCACAGTGTGCAGGAACTCGATACCCTTGGGGTAAAGAAAGCGCTGGGTTTGCACATCCCGGGCACCGCCAACGTAAAAGCGGGGCAGCTCTTTAATACGGGTTACCCCCGCTTCAAGCACTCCGTTGCCATCGAAATCGATACCCGCAAGGGTTTCGTCGATGGGCTCCACTTCTCGAAGGAGTTGGTCCTGGGGCCGGGTATTCGGCGTGGACAGGGCGGTTTCCAAAATAGCCAGATTGATCTTGTAGATTTCTTTTGATTCCTCCCCCTCTCCGTCCGTGTAAAACGCCCTGGGCAAACGAATAAATACGTCATCGGTAGATCCGTTGGAGGGCCAAAAGGTACCCAGGAAAGGCTTGTAGCGAAACGCTCTCCACCAGCTTCCGTCCCGGGCGAAACCTTCCTCGTCAAAAGCCACCTCGCGCGCGGCAGCGAGATTCTCGATATCCGGCACCCAACCTGCATAGTCTTCTCGCGTCTGTAGATGCTCACGGAGGGCGCGATAATTGTCCTCCTTGATATAGGCCAGGACCGTCGCGTCGCTGATGGCGGCAATCGCTTCGCTGCGATCTTCAAACAGATTTTTCCAGCGATTTTCCAAAGCGAAATCGCTGAAGGCGTATTCCAGTTGCAGCACCCAGTCCTCCATATCATTGCGGGCACCGGGACGGGTATGACAGACGTAGCAGGGATTGGAGATGCCCTCCGTCTTGGTGTAACACTGAGATGCAATCACCGCCTCGGGGTTATTGATCTCTGTGCGTGTGCGCGTCAGATACAGGGGATCGAAATCCTCGGGATAGGGCACCCAATTTTTCGGGCCCTCCCCCCCTTCCAACTGCGAGGGCGGCGCCGTCGAGCCCGTCAGATTGGGAACAACGGCCCGGCTGTTACCGCCGTAGCCGAAGAGAAGAAAGCCACCACCGACAAGGAGCAGAATCCCGGCAAGGTAGTACTTGATGCTGTGCTGATTCATCGCCTGTTACCTCAAAGCAACGTCAAACAAGAACGCAAACAGGCGCCCGAAGGCGCCTGTACAAAACCTGTGCCCTTTAAATCCCAGGGCAATGCTTCCGGGTACTCAGATCCCGCTCTGGCTTGAGGGCCAGGCCGAGGAATCCCGTTGGCTGCCTTCGCCAGGGTGCTGGTTGTTGTAGAAGATCGTATCCTGATTGGCGTTCCAGGCTGGCCCCGTGGTCTCACCGTTGCTCGACCCGTGCAGGATGCGGAAGGCTTTTCCATAGCTGGGATTCACCACGCCGGGCTGACCTTCTTTGTGTGCCGGATTGAGATCCAGATAAGCGATGCCATCTACCGCGTTGTTGGAACTTGAGCTGGTATTGCCATCGGTACCAAACCAAACCCCGCCATCCTGGTCGATGGACAGGTTGTCGGGGCGCGCGATAGCGAAAGCATCGTCACCTTGAACGCCGTAGAACACCGGGTAGTAGCTAAACGTCATGGACGCTCCAGGGTTGGCGCCATTGGCTTCAACCAAACGGAAGATGGTGCCAAAGTTGTCCGCGCGTTCGAAGTCATGAACATTGACGATCCCTCGCTCGGGAATCGCCAGCCCCTCGGGCAGAACCGTTCCGTCCGTGGCCACCGCATCTCCGTTCAGGTTGCGCATAACCAGGGTGCCATCTTGGAGCTGTCCCACTTCTTCGCCGTGGTAGGTGAAGGCGATGTACAAGCTCTGATCGACGGGATTCCACTCGACGTCTTCGGGACGATTGAGCTCCCGAACACCCAACTTGGCGCTGGCGGTAAACAGCGCGCTCAGAACATCGTTGTCCGAGGGGAATCCACCGATATTGTTCCAGTTCACATCCCGAAGGGCGGCACCGACGGTTTCCGTGCCATCGCCATTAGCCGCCGCGTTGGGCGCGACCTGCGCGTCATTGCTGACACTCAACTCGATCCACGTGCCCTGACCCGGCGCCGCCTCGGTGAACTGCGGACAATTGTCGATCACGTCGTTCAGGGTGGGACGCTCGCCGTTGGGGTTGATGTTGTTTACGTACTTGTCGTTGAGTACGGCATCTCCGCTACAGGCCGCCCAATTGGGATCCTGAGGATCGTACCTGGTCAATCCCGTCAGCGCGTCGAGGTCTTCCCAATGGCTCACGTACAGACGCCCCTCATCCAGTAAGGCTCGCACCTCACCACGTGTCATGCTCTCGGTGTAGTTGCCCGCCGATACCCACTTGTAGATGCGCCCCGCACGGCGGTCGTTGGCGCCGTACATAACGATGGGTTGGTTGGGTACGAGCTGGAGGTTGGCGTCGGTCACGAAGTCCATGTTTTCCCAACGCGCACGACCCATGGCGCCAATCTTGCGGTGTCCTGAACCGTCTCCGCCATCGTTGACGCTTTCGTAGAACTTCTCTGGTGCCTCGCCCACATCGATTTCTACCAGGAAACCGTAGGCGTCACGGTTGTGCCGCGTTGCGGGATCCGAGTGTCGGCCGAATTCCGAGGTTTCGCTCGCCGCGGGATTCGGGCTGATGTTCGCACCGGCGCTGAACCCTCCGTCTCCATCGATGACAAACTGCCGGCTACCGTTCGTCCACTGGGCTTCAAAGTCTCCCCACTGGCTCTGGGCATTTTCTTCCGCCGTGAACACCGTGCCCCAGGGACTCGTACCGCCAGAGCAGTCCGCGGTAATACCCACAACTACGTCGTTGGGCAAAACCGCGCCCGTGTCATCCGTGTCCTGTTCGGACAACTCATAGCCCGTGATCCGCGCCAGAGTGCTGTCTGAGGAGTCGTAGCGCAAAGCGGCGGCGTGGGGCACCATCTCCCAGCGTCCATCAGCCTGACGCTCGACACGCAACCAACTGCCACCGTGCTGCTTTTTCTCCCAATCGACATGCGTATCTACCAGCGACTGAGTCCACGCGGAATCATTGCTGGGATCATCGATATCAATAACGCCGGCGTTCGCCAGGAATTTGGCCAGAGACAGGTACTGCCCTTCCGGCGCGGCCAACGCAAGGGGCTCGTCGTCGGAAATATACTCGTGGTTGGACCAGATCCAGGCTGCGTCGGAAGAGCCATTAAAATAGGGCGAACTACCAAGCTGGTCTCCATTCCAGTCGTCGTTCCAGCCGTCGCCAAAGTAGGCAAGGTAATCGTTGTTGGCACCGAAGCGCGGTGCATCGACGCTGCGGTCCGGGGTGATGGCATCGAACCAGCGCACCACCACATTTTGCGCAAGACCACCAATCACCGCGATGAAGTCGTTGGTGTTGTCGGCGGGTGCGGCCAAGGGGAAGGCGCCACCCAGGGGGTTACCGCCCTCCACGTAATCCTGCACCAGGGCCTTGGTATACGCGGGGATGCTCTCATAGCCGGTACCCGCATTCAGCGTAACGGCCACCATGGAAGACAAGGGGTCCGTGGCGATGGGCGTCAACAGTGGGTCGGGGCCCGAAGTCGCTCCATCTTCACCGTTACAGACAAACTCGGTGGCATCAACTTCGTCTTCATCCAGCACACCATTGCCGTTATCGTCGATACCGGAGTCAACGCGGGCACCGCCATTGGCGCAATCGTCACCGGCTTCGACGGGGACCTGGTTGATCAAAGAGGTCAGACCATCCGCTCCCGGCGCCCCGTCCATACCGTCGTCACCGTCGTCCCCTTCACAAGCGACGAGGATTGCTGAAGCGACGGCAATACCTACCGCCATCCGCGACTTACGTAGCAGACCGTAATCTGAGTTGTTCATTAAGCTTCCCTTTCCTTGGAGAGACACCGCGGCCTTGAGACGGCCTTTTGAGTTCGGTGATGGAGCTACAGGCAATGCACGGGTCGCGCATTTGCCATCCCTAGGGAAAAGGTAGTGGGCGTTTATGGCAGCTTCTTTTCGTTTTTGCTGCGTATTGGTTAAAGCTATGTGACAGGGCGGAGCGAAACCCTCGCGTGGGGCTTGAAAATCGGTATGACAAGATTCACCTGCCGGGCCGTTGAACCCCGACTAGAGATCGAGCCAGTGAAGGGCCAGCATCAACGCGTTTACGTCATAAAAGTCTGCTGCTTAATCTCCGTCAGCTGATCGCGAAGGGTCGCCGCCTCCTCGAACTCAAGATTCTTGGCATGCTCATGCATGCGCGCCTCCATTTGCTCAAGCTTGCGCGCCAGCGCTGCGGGGGACAAACGCAAGAGCTCCTGGCCATAGGCAAGAGTCTCCTCCGCCACTTTCTTACCCTTGGCTTTGGCCTTTGTGGGCATACGCCGGGCACCTTCCATGATGTCCTGAACGCTTTTCGTAACCCCCTTGGGAGTGATGTGGTGTTCCTTGTTAAAGGTCTGCTGTTTCACCCGCCGACGTTCGGTCTCGTCCATGGCCCGCTGCATGGAGCCCGTCACCTGATCGGCATACAAGATGGCCCGACCGTTCAAGTTTCTCGCCGCGCGGCCGATGGTCTGGATCAAGGAACGATCGGAACGCAGGAAGCCCTCCTTATCAGCATCGAGGATGGCCACAAGGGCCACTTCCGGCATATCCAGACCCTCCCGAAGCAGATTGATACCGACCAGCACATCGAATTGCCCCAGACGCAGATCGCGAATGATCTCCACGCGCTCCACCGTATCGATATCGGAATGTAGGTAGCGCACGCGAACATCGTGCTCCGTGAGGTACTCCGTTAGATCCTCCGCCATACGTTTGGTCAGTGTGGTGACCAGTACCCGGTCTCCCTCGCTCACCGCTTTGTGAATCTCACCGAGCAGATCGTCCACCTGGGTACTCGCCGGGCGCACCTCCAGCTCCGGGTCCACCAGACCCGTGGGGCGCACGACCTGTTCCACGACCTGCCCTGCGTGCTCTTCTTCGTAGGGTCCCGGGGTCGCGGACACAAACACCGCCTGGGGCAGCATCTGTTCCCACTCCTCAAACTTTAGGGGCCGATTGTCCAGGGCCGACGGTAGTCGAAAACCGTACTCCACCAGAGTTTCTTTCCGGGAACGATCACCGCGATACATGGCACCGATCTGGGGAATACTCGCGTGGGATTCATCGATGATGACCAGGGCATTGTCAGGTAGGTACTCGTAGAGGGTAGGTGGTGGCTCCCCCGCCCCCCGCCCCGACAGGTAGCGCGAGTAATTCTCTACACCCTGGCAGTAGCCCAGCTCCCGAATCATCTCGATGTCGTAGCGTGTACGCTGCTGGAGCCGCTGGGCCTCGACGAGTTTCTCTACTTCCTTGAGCTGCTTCACGCGCTCTTCCAGCTCAACTTCGATCTCGCCCACGGCGTTGAGCATGATGTCCCGGGAAGTCACGTAGTGGGTCTTGGGGAAGATGGTAATCCTCGGTACCTTGGCGATCACCGCGCCCGTGAGAGGATCGAAAAGGCTGATGTCTTCAACCTCCTCATCAAACAACTCGATGCGCACCGCCTCGGCCTCGGCCTCCGCGGGAAACACATCGATCACATCGCCCCGCACCCGATAGGTGCCGCGAGCAAAATCGACATCATTGCGTTGGTACTGCAGCTCGGCCAGCTGCCGGAGAACCTGCCGCTGATCGATGATTTCTCCCCGAGAAATGTGCATGACCATCTTGAAATAGGACTCGGGGTCTCCGAGGCCGTATATCGCCGATACGGTGGCCACGACCAGGCAATCCTGACGAGTCATCAAAGCCTTGGTGGCCGATAAGCGCATTTGTTCAATGTGATCGTTTACGGAAGCATCTTTCTCGATAAACGTGTCTGACGAGGGCACGTAGGCCTCGGGCTGGTAATAGTCGTAGTAGGAGACAAAGTACTCCACGGCGTTATCAGGAAAGAATTCCTTGAACTCCCCATAGAGCTGGGCGGCCAGAGTTTTGTTGTGCGCCATGACGATGGTGGGTCGCTGTAAGCGCTCTACCACATGGGCCATGGTAAAGGTCTTACCCGAACCCGTGACCCCCAGGAGGGTTTGCGCGGCGAGGCCCGCCTCCACGCCCTGCACCAGCGCCTCGATAGCCGCCGGCTGATCCCCAGCGGGCTTGAAGGGGGAGTTAACATGGAAAGGTTTACTCATGGCATACCGTTAACGTTTGTCGTGAGTCGCCTCGGCCCAAAGCGACTCCAGGGGAAAACTTGTGCTTTTGTAGGTAGCGCCCGCTATGACCGGTGAGCGGCGCGCTATTCTAGCGCTTCCAGCTCACCGTCAGGGCGATCGTGCCGAACTCGGTCCAAATCTGTATACTCGCCGCCCCCCCAGCTACAGGCGGCCGCCCCCCGGTCGCGAATCACCTATGAGTATGGACACTGCTTCCAGCTTTGCGGAGTTGGATCTACCGCCGTTTTTGCAAAGCGCCCTCCAGGAAGTGGGCTATGAATCGCCCTCAGCCATTCAAGCGGCCACGATCCCTCCCATGCTGGAGGGCGTTGACGTGCTCGGACAGGCGCAAACCGGTACAGGCAAAACCGCCGCCTTCGCCCTGCCCGTCTTGGCTCGCCTCAAGCCAGCGCAGAAGACCCCACAGGTCCTGGTGCTCGCTCCCACCCGGGAGTTAGCTATCCAGGTTTCCGAGGCCTTCCAGAAATACGCGGGGCACATGAAGGGTTTTCGCGTGCTGCCCATTTACGGCGGGGCCGACTACGGCGGACAGCTAAAACAGCTGCGCCGAGGCGTGCAGGTCATTGTCGGCACGCCGGGGCGCGTCATGGACCACATGCGCCGCGGTTCCCTGGACCTCTCGGGTCTACAAACCCTCGTGCTGGATGAAGCCGACGAAATGCTGCGTATGGGCTTCATCGACGATGTCGAATGGATTCTGGAACAAACCCCAGACTCGCGGCAGATCGCCCTTTTCTCCGCAACCATGCCCGATGCGATTCGGCGCATCGCTCGCTTGCATCTCAATGAACCTCATGAAGTGTCCATTGAGGTAAAAACCGTAACCAATGCATCGATCCGCCAGCGGGTCTGGATGATGGCCGGGGTCCACAAGCTCGACGCTCTAACTCGCATCCTTGAAGTCGAGCCTTTCGATGGGGCCATTATCTTTGTTCGCACACGCCTCGCCACCACAGAGTTAGCGGACAAGCTTGCCGCTCGGGGCTATAGCGCAGCGGCCTTGAATGGTGACGTCCCGCAGAAAGCCCGGGAAGCGACCATAGACAAGCTAAAGAAAGGTCGCATCGATATTCTTGTGGCTACCGATGTGGCCGCTCGTGGCCTCGACGTGGAACGCATCAGCCACGTCATCAACTATGACATCCCCTACGATGTGGAAGCCTACGTTCATCGCATCGGTCGCACAGGCCGGGCCGGACGCAAAGGCGACGCCATTCTATTCGCGGCGAATCGAGAGCGGCGTCTCCTGCGCGCCATCGAGCGGGCTACGGGCAAGCAAATCGAAAAAATGGAATTGCCCAGCGCCGGTGAAGTCACGGACCGGCGTATAGAGGTCTTCAAAAGCCGCATAACCGAGACCCTGGCCTCCCAGGAGCTAGAAACCTTCCGCCAGATCGTCACGGACTACCAACAGGAACACGGCGTGCCCATCGTAGATGTGGCCGCCGCTCTGGGTGCCATCGCCCAGGGCCGCAAACCCCTGATCGCCAAGGCGGACAAAAAAGCCGAGGAGCGGGCCGAAACCCCGCCGGATCGCAAAGACAAAAAACGCGATCCGTCCAAAGGAAGAAAGCCACGCACCGAACAGACCGATGTAGGCATGGAGCGCTTTCGAATCGAGGTGGGGCATCAACACGGTGTGAAGCCCGGCAACATCGTCGGAGCCATTGCCAATGAAGCAGAAATCGACTCCGAATACATCGGTCGCATCGATATTCGCGACGATCACTCCTTTATAGATCTGCCCGAGGGTATGCCCAAAGAGGTGTTCAAGCACCTTCAGGGCGTCTGGGTGAGCGGTGAACGCCTGCGTATCTCTCGTCTTACGGAAAAACCCCAAAAGGCTCGCAAAGGTCGGCCCGGCAAACGTCGCAAACAGTAGTATTGATTCCAGCCCCGTGGGTGATTAGAATCGCGCCCCTCTCGAAAGAGAGCTACTCCGCCTTAGCTCAGTTGGTAGAGCAAATGACTGTTAATCATTGGGTCGCTGGTTCGAGCCCAGCAGGCGGAGCCAATTAGAACAAGAATAGGGGTTGCGGTGACGTGGCCCCTTTTCTTTTATTTTGTTGTATTTGTTTTCTTTTGTATTTGATGCCGGCACCGAGACGCGGTGCTGACGTTAGCGCTAAAGCTCGGTTTATGAGCCGGCACAGCAAAATCACCCTCTCAACTCGCCAGATACCAGGACGCTATGCTTACTGCCAATCGACTCGAAAAAATCATGGAACTCGAAGACAATCTCCGCGGCCAATACCAGGCGCAGCTGGACGCCAAAAGCGCAGAGATTGAAAGCCTCGCCGCCAAGCAGGCCGAACTGAAGACGGAGCTGCAAGGGACCATCGACAAGCAGCTAGAGAGCATCCGTGACCTGTCGGTCAAAGCAACGGCAAACGAGCGCGTTGAGCAGCAAAATCGTGAACTGAGCAATCGTTCAGAGAAGCAACTGGCGGAAATCAGTGAACTCAAAAAGCGCATGAAGACCCTGCAGCGCGAAATGGCCACTTTGCGTGAGGAAAACAAGACCCTTACGCAATTCGACCCGGCGCGCATGAAGAAGAATCTGGACGCCAACAAAAAGAAGCTTGCAGAGAAAACCAAAGCCACGGAGACCCTGCAGAAGTCGTTCAACCAAAGCAAGAAAGAGAACGCCTCCCTGCAACAGCGCATTAAGGAGCTGGAAGCGAAGGTTGCCGAGCTGGAGGCACCTGCAGAGACCGAAGAGGAAAAAGAGGCCGCCTGAGGAGCTACACAGGGGCGACAGGTCTGTGCAACGCACGGTACGGACGTACAAAGCATCACCCGATTATGCTAAATAAGTATCTTCAGATTCTTATGAGGTAATCGTCATGGGTTCGTTTTCTTTTCTTACTCAACTCAAACCAGCAGCATTGACTGCGGGCATCACCGTATTTTCCGTCGCTTGCTCTTCTACGGGCACAGGCACCGATGTAGTTGAAGCAAACCCCGCACCCGCTGCATCGTCTGGAGCAACCGCCGAGCAGGTCGCCACGGCGGAAAGCAAAGCCGCCATCGAAGACCCCCGGGTCTGTAAACGAGAAACACAGATCGGCACGAAGATCTCCAAGCGGGTCTGCAAGAAACAATCCGAATGGGATGCTATCGAAGGCGCCGGTAGCCAGATGACGGCGGAGATTCAGCGCCGCGCCACCCAGGCGGGCAACCCCACGGGCAATTAGTACAGGCAACTAGCACCTAATACAGGCACCGAGCACAGACATCCCGTAGGGCCCACCACCCCGGCGCTGGCTAAACGCTCCCAGCGGGCTTAAAGCAATGGCGAATAGCACCGCCAGCGCCGCTCAACCTCCGACTCCCCCAGAGCGCGAAGCCTGGCCACGTTGTTTTCTGGCACCGTGGCGATGTTCGGATGACCCAGGATCGCCCTCTCTACGCTGTCTTCACGAAGCAGGTGCAGCATGGGATAGGGCGAGCGATTGGTGTAGTTCTCTGGCCCATGGACGGGGGCATCAGCAAAACAGTAGTCCGGATGGAAACTGGCAATCTGATACACACCAACTAGAGCCATGTCCTCAAGCAGCCCCTCGCAGACCCCGAGATAGTCGTTGTAATCCAAAAAACTCCTTAGGGCCCGCGGGTGGATTAACAGGGTGGTTTCCACCTCGGGATTCCCATCCAGATAGACCAACTCTCGCGCTACGGCCTCCGTAAGCCCGTCAAGCTCCCCGTCGTCACCGGGAAACACCGTGAAACGAATTGTTCCTAACTCGACTTCCCGGCGGGCAAAGGGACACAAATTGAGCCCTACTACCCATTCTTCAACCCAGCGGCGCGTAAGTTCGCAAACCGCCCGCTGCTCCTCCTCATCCATGGTGGGAGCTTATTCAGCACCACGGGAGTCTGGTTCTTCTCCCAGACCCGACCCCGGATAGGTGACCCAGAACACCCCACGCAGATCACCGATGGCAAACCCCGTTGCCTGGTCCTGGGGGTACAGCTCTTGAAGGCGCTGCTCAACCTCGGTGGCCAAAGTCTCACCGTGGCAGGCCAGACACGGCGCCTGGAGCCGTATCGGTTCCACATAGGCCTCGCGATGCTCATCCAAAGCCAGGGTTCTGGGCGTGAGCTCCCTTTCCCCGGACAGATAGTCCTCAAGCACCTCCGCCAGCCATGGTTCGGGAGCGTTGTCCGGGTTGCGCAGGCGGTGGCTACTTCGGCCCATGGTGACCCCGTCCACGGAATGCTCCTCGGCAATCGCCGGCGCCTGGGTACTACAGGCACGGATCGCAGCGTCAACGCCCTGACTCATCCCTCCCGCCAGGGCGCTTTTCAGCCCCATTTTGAAAGGCTTTAACAACACCGCTCCCTTTGGCACATCGTCTGGCACTGACCTGGCCTGGACGCCTAGCGCAACGGAAGCTAAAAACATGCACCCCATGGCCCGACCCAGCCTCAGCCCGGCGGTTTGTTTCCAGAATTGCTTGGGGATTCTCTTCACGGATAGGTCTCCTCAGGAATGGTTTGCAAACATGGACTCGAAGGCCCGGGCAAAGCGCTCCGGCGCCTCGGTGCACTGCTCGAAGTATAACGACGGTTCGATAAGTTCCAGCTCCATGAGCCAGGGAATCCCCTGATCGCCCAGGATTACGTCGACCCGCGCATACAACAAGGGGGCATCCACCGCCTGCAGCGCTTTGCTGGCCAGGGCTCGCATGGATCTTGACGGCTCCGCAGAGGAGATTTGCCCCCCATGCTCCTCCTGAACACGAAAGTCCCCAGGGGCGGGTCGTTTGCGAATGGCGTGACTGTAGTGGCCCCCAAAATAAAACAGGGAGTACTCTCCCTCTTCTAGCACTGCATTGACGAAAGGCTGAATAATCAGCGGTTTCTGCGCGAAAACCCGCAAAGGCGCATCCCAACTGGCCGGAGCCTGGACCGTCACCACAAAAGTATCGTCGGCGTTCGCGCCGATCTGCGGCTTTACCACCACACGCTCAGACCCAAGGGTCGCAAACGATTCCTCAAGGGCTGGGCGATGGAGGGACTCCAACCATAGGCTTGGGACGATGCCGACCCCCTGCCCTTGAAGATCCCGCAGATAGCGCTTGTTCATGTTCCAGCGGCATACGGACAAGGGGTTAAACAGTCGACTGACGCTATCAATGCGCTCCAGGGTCTTCAAGAAATCAGCGGGCCTGCCCTGATAGTCCCAGGTGGAACGGATAACAACCGCATCGTACTGATCCCACGGCACCCCCGGTCGGGACCAGGATACTTCCTCCGCGTGCCAACCCAATGCCTCCAGAGGTGCAAAGAGCAGACTGTCGTAAACGTAGAAATCACCCCGATTTTCCAGGGTAAGAAAGGCAACGCGTTTCATAAGTCTTTACCCGGACGATCTATCGCATTCAGCGCCCTGGGGCTGGCCATGTAAAATGGGCGACGAAATCTCATCAAACCGTTCCCTGGCAATGCGCCAGGCTCCCAAGACCATGTCCACCACACCCGTTCTCTACTCCTTCCGTCGCTGTCCCTACGCCATTCGCGCGCGCATGGCTATTGCCCGAGCCGGTGTATCCGTGGAGCTCCGGGAGGTACTGCTGCGGGACAAACCCGCTGCCATGCTGGCGATCTCTCCGAAGGCAACCGTACCGGTGTTGGTCACGGCGCAGGGCCAGGTGCTCGACGAAAGCCTCGAAATCATGCGCTGGGCTTTAGCGCAGCACGACCCCGATAACTGGTTGGCGGACGTCTCCGCTACCCTTATCGAGACCAATGATGGCAGCTTCAAACAGGCGCTGGATCGGTACAAGTATGCTGATCGCTACCCGCAGCACTCTGTGCAGACTTATCGAGCCCAGGGAGAGAGCATTCTGCGAAGCCTTGAGCACGATTTGGGAACCAAAGACTGGCTCTGTGGTATACGGCCCGGCTTTACCGATATTGCGATTTTTCCCTTTATTCGTCAGTTCGCCGCCGTGGATACAAACTGGTTTAACGAAAGTCCCTACCCCAGGCTTCGTCGCTGGCTGAATCACTGGCTTCATAGCTCTCTGTTTCTCGACACCATGGGTAAACACCCACCCTGGGAGCCAGGTCAAGCCGCCGTGCCCTTCCCCTAGGCACCAGTCCAGGACAGGCGAAAACCGATGGCCCGGCCAAGCTGTAGCGGCGCCAGATCATCGGCGGAAGTGCGGTAGCTTTCGTCAAGCACATTGGTTACGTATATCTCGCCCTGCCACCGGGAACGGAGATCCCTGCCCAGGCTCAGATTCCAGATCGTCGCATCCGCCAGCGGTAGCTCTCCGGCACCAAACTCGTCTCGGGACGACCGATAACGGAAATCGCTGTTGAAACGAAACATCCCCGTCAGATAACTCAAATGATAGCGCCACTCCGGCGGATTCAGATCCGCAAGGGTCTGGCCCTGATCGTCCTCGCCTTCCTGCCATTGATAACTGAGGCTATGCCTGGCTGCGCCTAGGTTCATGGTTAGCTGAGCTTCTAAGCCGCTAATGTCGGCGTCATTCAGATTGCGAAACGTCGTCAAATTCTCATCGACCCTAACTCGCTCGATGTAGTTGTCCAATTGGCTGTGAAAAGCCACCAGGGAGACTTCAAAGGGTTGCTCCGGTCGCTGATAGCGCAGGCCCAGTTCCACGCTGTCACGGGTCTCGGGGTTCAAATCGGGGTTGCCCAAGACGTCCCCTCTAGGGGTGACACCATTGAAGTAGCGCTCGCTCAGACTCGGAAAGCGATAGCCCGTGGCGACCTCCGCCGTTACCGTCAGGGCCGAGGAAGCCAGATGTTCAGCGCGTAAAGAGCCGGACCAGCGGGTGTCGCTATCCTCGCCCAGAGAACCCTGCTGTTCTATACGATCAACACGCACTCCGGCCCTTAGCTGGGTGGCGGAAATGCTCCAGGCCTGCTCCAGAAAAACACCCAGGGTGTCCTCCTCTCCATCTACAACCTGTTGATTGAGGAGCGATGGGCCTTGCTCAGAATACTCCGACTCGCGAATATCCACGCCTCGCCGCCCCACCCATTCCAGGCCCCAACTGCCCTGTCCCCCAAGGACCGCTGTGGAATCCAGAAACAACCCGCCCAGGGTGTGAGCTTCATAGGTGGTCAGCGCTCGCCCTTCACCAACGTCCTCGACCTCCGTATTCCAATCCTGATAATGGTGGTACATCCTGAGTAACCAGTCTTTATCGGAACGGATTTCAACGCGCGCCACGGAGTGCCGGTCGTCAGGGGTGCTGCTCCGTCGACGGTCCGGGTATAGGGCGTTGCTGCGGCCGATATCCCGTCCCACGCTGGGTAGCCAGCTGTAGTCAATGGCCAAAGCGCCCGCTTGCTGACGACCACGAACCAGGCCGGCCATTTGCTCATAATGAGTGTTCAGGGGATCACCGTTTGGCGCTTCCCCATTCTCCGCCCGGCGGAGGCTAAAGCCAGCAGAAAAGCGCTCCGAGCCACCCAACACACCGAGGGACAGTTGCTCATCGTTGGAGCGTCCGTCCACATGCACCTTCAAACCCTCAACAGATGCCGTATTTAAGCTAACCACACCACCCATGGCACCAGAACCGTAAAGACTGGACGTTGCCGCTTTCTCCACGACCACGTCTCCGAGAAGCTCTGGGGGGACAAAAGACGCCGAGTTTCCCGCCCGCCGATCCGTCAAGATCGGCACGCCATCGACCTCGGTACGAATACGGGATCGGCTGAAGCCACGAATACTGTAGGCCTGAAGGAGGCCGCCCTGGCCATTGAGGCTCACCCCCGGCAAGAGCTCGAGCCAATCGCCCACGGTGCGAGACAGAGAAACCTGGCTGTCAGCGGCGATCATAGCCGCGGAAGTTGAGTGCTGGGCCACGGCCAGGGCTTCCCGGCGCCCGATGACGCGCACCTCTTCCAGAATTAGGTCCTGAGGGGGAGCGGCAGCCTCAGCCGCGAGCGAGATCTCCGCAGCGAACCAGAAACATAGGAAGACTACGGCTCGTAACATGTCAGCCTGCCGATGGCTGCCCCCAGGGGCAACATCGGGAATAGAGTGGGTACCACAAGAACTCCGCCGTGCATAAGAGGCGCGACTGTACGCTGAACACCCCCTGCAGAAAAGCCTTGTCAAAGGCACAGGGATCAGGCCAAAGGCCCCAGTCACAGCCTTACGTTAGACTTCGCCAAAATTTTGCCTGGCAAAAAGGAGTCACGCCGTGGAATACCGCCCCCTTGGAAGTACCGATATCAAGGTCAGCGCAATTTGCCTGGGGACCATGACCTTCGGCGAACAAAACCATTACGAGGACGCCGCCGCTCAGTTGGGCTACGCGCTGAGCCAGGGAATCAACTTCATCGATGCGGCGGAGATGTACCCCGTACCTCCGCGGCCAGAAACCCAGGGGGATACGGAGCGCTGCGTCGGGCGCTGGTTAAAGGAAAGCGGTCAACGCCAGAACGTCATCATCGCCACCAAAGTCACGGGGCGAAATCCCCCCTCCGGTGACTTTGATCATATCCGCGGAGGAACCCGGCTCACGCGAGATCAAATCCTTCAGGCCATTGACGGTTCCCTGGAGCGCCTACAAACGGACTACGTCGATCTTTACCAGATTCATTGGCCCGAGCGCGCAACGAATTTTTTCGGTCAGCTCGGATATCGTCACCGCCCTACGGATGCGGTAGCCCTGGAGGAGACACTTGAGGCGCTGGGGGAAATCGTCAGCGCTGGCAAGGCCCGAGCCGTGGGTATCTCCAATGAGACACCCTGGGGGCTTATGGAGTACCTGCGCCTCGCCGAGCGTCGCGGTCTGCCTCGCGTTGCCAGCATCCAAAACCCCTACAACTTATTGAACCGCAGCTTCGAGGTGGGCTTGGCGGAGATGGCGGTTCGCGAAAAGGTGGGGTTGTTGGCCTATTCACCCCTGGCCTTCGGTCTCCTGAGCGGCAAGTATCAGGGCGGAGCTCGCCCCGCCGGGAGTCGTCTGGCACTGTACGACCGCTTCAGCCGCTACAGTAATCCCCAGGCGGAAGCGGCGAGCGAGGCCTACGTGAGCCTGGCGCGAGAAGCGAATTTAGACCCGGCGCAAATGGCCCTGGCGTTTGTTACCAGCCGCCCTTTCACCACCAGTAACATCATCGGCGCCACCACCATGGAGCAGCTCAAAACCAACATAGGCAGCCATAGCCTTGAGCTTGATAAAGAGCTTCTACGCGCCCTCGAAGCATTGCATGGGCAATTCACCATACCGGCCCCCTGATGGAGGATTGCCTGCGCGCTCGCTTTGCTCTAGCGTGACACCCTGATCAACTCAGGTAGCGGAGTAGCTCCATGGCCAATTCCTTTGGTGCCGACAGTTTTCTAGTGCGCTGGATTTTTGCCCTCGTACTCGTACTGGGCACCTACAATCCATCGCCCTATTCGTTCGTGGGCTGGCTTTTGGGCGAAGAGTTTTCCTTTGGTCCCGTTCCTGCGTTGGTGGGCGTGGTCCTGTTGATCGCCTGGATTGTCTATCTTCGTGCAACCTTCCTATCCCTCGGTTGGCTAGGAGTGCTTCTGGGTGTAGTCCTGTTTAGCTGCGTAATCTGGTTATTCGTCGACCTTGGGGTGCTGAGCATGGAATCGACGGGGGCCCTAACCTGGCTGGCTCTGCTCCTGGTGTCCCTACTCCTGGCGACAGGTATGTCCTGGTCGCATATCCGTCGTCGCCTGTCGGGGCAACTCGATGTGGATGACGTGGAGGATTAGAAGGACAAAAAAAACCGGGACCAAAAGCCCCGGTTTAAAGCCCACCCCCAAGGGGAGGGGTGATTCGACTCTTTATTGAACCAGGCTAACGGTCTCTTCACTGACGGAAGCGACCAGAGCCACACCATCACCATCGGCCAGACTGCTTACGCCATCAGCGGCGACGGAGCAGACCACTACCACGTTGCTACCACCCTGAGGATTGACCATAAGACGCATATGCGTGTCGTCGTCATCGCGCTTGATGCTGCGCAGCCGGGTCCGTGTCCCCTCACCGTAGTAGGCCTCGATATCGGCCTTGCATAGCTCCAGATTGGCGCGGTCTTGTTTCCCGGCCAGGGCCGATGCAGCGCCTGTGGCCAGAACTAGCCCGAGCGTGGTCGCGAGTAGTTTCTTCATGATGTGCCTCCTTAAGTGGCATTTACTGTGCATTCAGGAGTCACTATAGGCGCTGCGAAGATGGAACATAATGGCCAGAATTGAATGACTGCGCTGCATTTATGCAGCGGTCTAGGGTGTCTGGTGACAGCTATCAAACTTGGGACGGAGCGCAGCGAGCTCTTCGGCCAGTATCTCTCGAAGGATGCGCATGCGCGCCGATAGACGCAGGTCCTTATGGGTTACCACCCAGATATCCAGGAAGTGCTTGGACTCTTCACCGGGTACGCGAACGATTTCGGGATACTCTCGAAACACGACACAGGGGGCGAACACCATACCAAGCTTTGAGCGCACGGCCTCCACCTGATAGTTGATGTCGCTGATAACGTGCTTCACCGGCAGATCGCCGTTTTTACAATAGGTCTTCCAGGGCTCATCGGGTAAGCCGGCACCAAAGCCGATCCAGCTTAAATGACTGACATCCTCTGGGTTATCGGGATTCAGCAGGTCGCGATGCACATACGCCGAGGCGGTCATCGCCGAAATTTTCCGCCCAATGAGATTATCCGCAGGACGGTCCCCCGTGCGATACACGCGGATGGCGATATCGGCTTCCCGTCTCCCAAGATCCAGGGGCTCGGGGCTGGTGATGATTTCTAACTCGATACCCGGATATTCATCGGCGAACTGCGCCAGACGAGGCATCAACACGGTGAGTCCCGTAGCCGTGGGCACGGTCAGGCGAATCAGACCCTCAAGCTCCTGGTCCTCACCGCTGACCTGGCGCTCCGCCGCGAGCACCAGCTCTTCCACATGTTCGGCGGTGGGCAAAAGGTTCTCCGCACTCTGAGTCATGCGGTAGCCCTCGGGAGTACGGTCAAAAAGTCGAGTTCCAAGGGACCGTTCAAAGTCGTCGAGTCTGCGCGTGATGGTGGAATTGCTGACACCGAGTTCTTGCGCTGCACCGCGCGCAGAGCGCTTACGCGCCAAAGCTAGAAGGATTTTCAGGTCATCCCAATCCACGATCAGACGTAGGTTGCGGACAAAGCGTCGATGAAGCGTTGTACATCGGCTTGAGGAAGGAAATTTATTCCTGCAGCGGCGGCTCGCCCTCCGCCCGACTCGAATTGGCGACACACCGTGTCCGCATCCCGCTTATCCTCCAGGGGTGCCCGCACGCTAACCAAAAAGCCTCCCGCCTTTTCCGTCAATACGGCGTGCGCCCGGGTTGGAGTCGCCCGAGCCAGAGCATTGCCGTAAACCCCACTTACACGCCGTGCCCAGGGCTCGTCAGGAAGCACAAACAACGCGGCATGGCCCGCATCCCACTCCGGGAGCACGGCGTCGGCCCGCGCCATATCCCCCTCATACCCCTCCTCGAGTCGCTCAAAGCTCGTCCGAGCGTCTGTGACGAACAACTCCGGACGCTCATAGGTACGCATAAGCTGGAAAAGCTCCGCGGGATGAAAATGCAGGTCTTCCAGGGCAGAACCGTAACCGTTGTAGTTGATATAGATTCCGAGACGTCGGTGGAGGTCCAGCGCCCGAGCATCCAAATCCAGCGTTCTCGCCACAGCCTCGGCACTTGAGTCGAGGTTGTCTCCATAGGCGCCAACCACCGCCCAGTGGGCATAGGCTCCCTGTAATCGGCCATTAACCAGCAGGCTGGTGCAAACATCCGGCGCCGTATTGATGAGCGCGTCTAGCCGAGGATGCTGTGGAATCTCACCAGCAAAATGGTGATCGCAATAGAAAACTTCGACCCCAGCCTGTAGCAGCGCCAGCAAAGGCTCTCGATTCTTATCCAGGGAGACATCCAGAGCCGTAACCCGCCCTCCGTGGACAGGTTCCACACGCTCGAGGAGCTGGATATCTCGCTTTACCCCCGTGACCAGGGTGCTGTCGCGAGGTTCCGCCTGGCGCAGCTGAAGAAGCGCGCAGATGCCATCCGCGTCGCCGTTGAAAGCGTCGTAATCAGTCATGGAGAAAGTATGCCTCGCCGCCCCAGCGCGGTCGAGACAGGAGGGAGGTGCTTATCTCAGGCCCCGGACTCGACCGCCGACTCCGGGAAGAGCTTCTTGACGTTGGGAGCTTCCATCTCGGCGGCCATGGCGCGACGTTTGCCCACCCGCCCCTGCTTCACCCACAGGTGATCGTGGCGTACCTCATGGTTATCAAAACCGTTCACCGCGCCGCGCAGGACCCGGGTAATGCCCTGACAGTCCATGGCATCACAACGCAGCATCAACTCCTTCAGCGCCACACAGACCTGGCCGTGGGTCAGGCTCTCTTCCTCGGCGCGCATGATCATAGGATGCCCCGTACCGCTGACGGAAGTACCCAGGAGCAACTCCTCATGGAGCTTTTCGCCGGGACGGAGGCCAATGAAATCAATATCCACAGAGTTATAACGTTCACCGCCGCTGCCGACGTCATGGCCACTGAGACGGATCATGCGTTTCGCCAGGTCGACGATCCGCACGGGCTCACCCATATCCAAAACGAAGACATCGCCCCCGGTTCCCAGGGCGCCCGCCTGAAGCACTAACTGCGCCGCTTCCTGGATGCTCATGAAATACCGCGACACCTCGGGATGGGTCACGGTGACCGCACCACCGGCTTCGATCTGCTCACGAAACAACGGCACCACGGAACCCGATGAGCCCAGAACGTTACCGAAGCGGACCATACAAAAGCGCGTATCACTTTCCTCACCGGCAAGGCCCTGGAGGATCAGCTCCGCAAAACGCTTCGACGCGCCCATGATATTCGTGGGGCGAACTGCTTTGTCGGTGGACACCAGGACGAAGGTTTCCACCCCGGCGACCCGCGCTGCCTCCGCTGCATGCCAGGTGCCAAACACGTTGTTGGCAACACCCTCGGCCACGTTGTGTTCGACCATGGGCACATGCTTGTAAGCCGCCGCGTGGTACACGGTCTCTACGGAGAAAGTACGGTAGATGGTCTCCATGCGCTGTTGATCTCGCACGGAACCCAATAGACAAATCGTATCGATGTGACTGCCGCGCCGGTTCTGGAGTTCCTTAAGCTCCCGCTCGATGCGATACAAGGCGTATTCAGAGTTGTCGAGCAAGATCAACTCCTGGGGTTTCGCTTCCAAAATCTGTCGGCACAGCTCAGCACCGATGGAACCTCCGGCACCGGTAACCATCACAGTCTTGTCGGTAATGCAGCGGTCGATCAATTCCGGATGAGGAGGCACGGGGTCTCGCCCAAGGAGGTCATCCAGATCGATATCTTGAATCTGGCTTACGGCGGCAGCTCCGCCGATCAGTTCGTTGATCTTGGGAACGGTGCGCACATGCACGGGCAGTCCTACCAGGGAGTTGATGATCTCTCGGCGACGCTCGGTAGTTGCCGAGGGAATGGCAAGCAGAACCTGGGTGATGGCGTGAGCTTCCACCAGGGCTTCGAGGTCTTTGGGTTTGGCGACCTGCAAACCGTTGATCACCGAGTGCTGGGCTCGCGGGTCGTCATCGACGAAGGCCACGACACGGTATTGATCGCCGTGATGGAGGGCGGTGAGAAGCTGCCGACCAGATTCACCGGCTCCATAGATAAGGACATTTTTGGAACTGGAGCGCAGTCTTGCCTGATAGCTAGCACGTACCACCAGGCGGGTACCGCCGATGCTGCACATGGCCACGGCCCAGAACACGAAAGGCATGGTGCGAGGAACATCGGCCTGGGTAAAAAACACCGCGGCACCCAGGGCCAACGTGGCATAGCTGACCGCCTGGATAATTGTCCAGATCGCCTGCTGTCCCATAAAGCGGATGATGGCCCGATAGAGGCCCATGCGCAGAAACACCGCCGCACTGGCCAGCATGGTGATCGCCGCACAAAAGGCCTCCACCACACCCGGAGGCTTCGAACCATCGGCCAGGGGATAGCCGTAGGCGACCACCATGGCCAGAGCAACGAAAAACATGTCAAGGCCAAGGACCATGCCCTGCTTAACATTGCGAGGAATTTCAATAATGTGCGCCAGCATGCTGACCATCGCATCCGCGATGTCGCGCAGCGTCCGCACCAGAAGCTGAGCTGGATTGGTCACGTTTTATCTCACTCCGCGCTGGTCTCGCGCTTAATAGGTCGGCTTCTCGATACCCTCGATGGCTTTTGCCTCGGGGCTAAACACCTCTGCCTGGGAGGAGATGCTTTTGTCTCCGCCAGATCGGTCACCTCTCTCGGTATCCCATCTGGCTAGCAATTCTATCCGCATCTCATCCGCATCCCATTCCTATGGCGCGGTGTATTTTTGTAAAACAATTTGTGTGCCGACTGTCAGTAAGAGCTTACTGCAAAGTCCACCATTTCGCCATGAGAACTAGTTGCGGGAATAAGCCCAGGAGCAAAATCGTCAACCCTAGATCGGGTCTAAACGCAGCGGCAAATGCCAGGGGAACCAACCAGCACAGATCCAAAATCAGCAGACCCAGGCAAACCCTGGCATGAGACCCCCAATGCCGCGCCAGTCGCTGATAGAAGTGGCTGCGATGGGCGTGGCTTAAACGCTCCCTCCGCCAGGCGCGCCGCCCCAGAGTGACACCCGTATCCAGAAGAAAGGGACTGAGGAGCAAAAGCCAGGAAACGGGTGAAATCACCCCGCTCTGCCAGCCCCACAGACCCAAGGCACCCAGCAAAAAGCCACCGACCAAGCTTCCCGCATCCCCCATGAACAGGCGAGCCGGTGACCAGTTAAACCAAAGAAACCCGCTGTAAGCACCGGCGGTGGCCAGAGCCAGGGCCACAAAGGGCGTACTAGCTCCCGCGAACACTCCCAGCAGGCCTAAAGCACCGGCGACAATGACGCATTGCAGGGCGGCCAGGCCATCAATGCCATCCATAAAGTTATACAAGTTCATTAACCAGGCCAGGGCGACGATCAACACCAGCCGCAGAGGCAAGCTTACGGTTGCACTCTCCGTGTCAGTCATAAGCGCCGCCACCGTAAACGTCGCCACGAGAAAGAACACCACGAGGCGCG
>DIYG01000018.1 GCA_002428935.1 Halieaceae bacterium UBA6060 | reverse complement strand
GACCTCGGCGAGGCTCGAGCCGTGCTGTCGGCCGACGGTCCACTCCATCTCTGCCTCACAGATATGCGTCTGCCCGACGGCAACGGTATCGAGCTGGTGGAGCACATTCAGCAACATCATCCTCAGTTACCCGTAGCCATGATCACCGCCCATGGCAATGTTGATAGCGCTATTCGCGCCTTGAAAGCCGGAGCTTTTGATTTCATCAGCAAACCCGTCGCCCTGGAAAAGCTCCGCAGCCTTGTGAGCGCAGCCCTGGAACTGGACCAAATTGCCAAGCCCGAGGATGCTGATGGTGAGGAACTGATCGGCGATACGGAGGTAATGCAGCAGCTGCGACAGCAAATCGGCAAACTCGCTCGCAGCCAGGCGCCCGTTCACATCCGCGGAGAATCGGGAAGCGGTAAAGAGATCGTTGCGCGCAGCATTCACGGAAGCGGCCCCCGGGCGGCCGGTCCATTTGTCGCCGTGAACTGTGGAGCAATTCCCGCGGAACTCATCGAGAGTGAGTTATTTGGTCATCTCAAGGGCAGCTTTACGGGCGCGAGCCGGGACAAGCTCGGTCTGTTTCAAGCCGCAGAAGGCGGAACCCTCTTCCTCGACGAAGTGGCCGATCTTCCCCTGGCCATGCAGGTGAAACTGCTGCGCGCCATTCAGGAGAAACGCGTGCGCCCCGTGGGTGCCAACGAGGAGCTCACCACAGACGTGCGACTGCTCTCCGCCACCCACAAGTCTCTGGCAGAAGAAGTAAGAGCCGGTCGATTTCGAGAGGATCTTTTTTTTCGGGTGAACGTTATTGAGCTTGAAGTACCGAGTCTCCGTGACCGAAAGGGCGATATTCCAAAGCTCGCCCGCACGCTACTGGCGAGAATCGCGGAAGCCAATCAAAGCGAGGCGCCGGTTCTGGACGACTCCGCACTTCAGGCCATGGACAAGTACCCGTTTCCAGGGAATGTACGGGAGCTGGAGAACATGTTGGAGCGCGCCTTCGCCTTGTGCGACGGCGATCAAATTCAACAGAGCGATCTACAGCTGGGCAGCGTACCCAGTCCCACAGCCCAAACACCAGCGGCACCCGACACCCATCTTCTGACCGCCGCCGCGGGCGACCTGGACGGTTACCTCGCCGATATCGAGCGACAAGTGCTCACAGAAGCCCTGGAAGCAAATCGTTGGAATCGAACAGAAACGGCGAAGGCTCTGGGAATGAGCTTCCGCAGCTTACGTTACCGTATGAAAAAACTGGCGCTAGATGATTGATCCCCGCTGACATTGATCTCGTGTCCCCAAAGATTCCATACGACGATGGGTGAGGTACGCCAGAGAACCTCACCATGGAATACCAAGGTCCACGGAGAAGCAGGCCTGCAGAGGAACCCGATTCATCTGCAGGGCTTCGAGACGGCCGCAACCGTGAGAAGAGACGACTTTTTGCTCCACAGATAAGTCCCAGAAGAATCCCAAACACTAACTCTCTGGGACTCACCCTCATCGAGCTACTCCTGGTGTTACTGGTTCTCGGCATTACCCTGCCCATGGTTGGCCCGTCTTTCAGTAAACGTATCGCCGACTTGCGCAGTGAGGCTGCCCTTAGGCAAATCGTGACTCTGCTCGCTGAAGCCCGCCAAGAAGCGCTATTAATGGGTCGACCGGTAACTGTTTGCGCCATTGATACGACAGGCAACTGCAACAGAGTCTGGGGAGAAGGGCATCGGATTGTGGTGTTTCGCGATAAGGATAAAGACCGCAAGCCTGGCGCGGGCGATAGCGTCCTCAGGGAAATCACCTGGCCCATGGAGCAGGCAGAGCTATCCTGGCGAGCCTCTCTGGCTAGACCCTATCTTGTCTTCGAGGAAACCGGGGGCACCTGGCAAAATGGCACGCTGTACTATTGCCCAGCGAGCAGAGATGCTCGCCAGGCGAGAGCACTGGTATTAAGCCACAGCGGGCGTAGCTACCTGACCGTCGACAGCAATGGCGACGGCCTTCGCGAGGATCGAAAGGGGAAAAACTTACGCTGCTTCTAACCTGAGCTTACTCGGAGGTATTGTCTGATTCGGTACGCAGGACAACACCATCTTCCCGAACATACACATTCCATTCCTCGCGAAACAGTCGTCCGTTAAGCCGATATACCCGAAAATCATCGTCCCAATAACGCATCGCCGAGGTAAATGCCACGTCACCGGCAGCGGAGCGAGCTGCGGCCATTACCTTCCTGGGCACTTGACTTAGAGCGACCGTGGTCCGCTCTTCTCCGGAAACATCCAGCGCCAATTCACTTTCAACTTCCTGCTGACCCAGTGCTGATCCAGCCGTCGCAGAAAGTCCGATCATCAACATCAACCCCACAGTCATTTTACGTAGCATTGTTCTGTCCTCCAGGTGTCTTGCCTTGGGATTGGCCTTATCGCTGCCAGGTAAATTCACCGGCATCAATGGTGCCGCTGTTATCCGCATCCCATCCCCTACGACCGAGGGAGTCCAACTCAATGATTCCATCACCATCCTGAGGCCCTCCGGCAATGGGCGTGGCCCGCAATCGATAACCGGTATCGAAGGTTACCGGAGACTGGGGAGTCTCAATGGTCAGATTATAGAAGGCCTCCCCTTCCAGTGGAGCCTGGGCGGGATAAACCGTTGGATCCGGTATCCCCGTGTCACTTGCACCAGCTGCAGCGGCTCGATAGTTGTACCTCTCTTGATACCTACGCTCCATCGCCTGAGCAAAACCAAGAAGAGCAGCCTGCGCATCCGCGCGATTCGCGCGAACGACGGAGTTTCGATAGCTGGGAAGACCGATACCTACCAATATGCTGACGATCAACACAACGACCATCAGCTCTATCAGGGTAAAACCTTGCTGTGATCTTCGAGACATATGCTTGGTCATCGTTCCTTCACCCAGTAGGTTTTGCTAGCGTCGTTACACCAGTCGTCGGTCGACCCATCCTCAGCATTAAGTTTGATCACCACGCTATTACCGTTCGGACAAGCATTACCTGGATCATTGGGGTCACCAGGATCATTCGGGTCGCCCGCATCGTTCGGATCGGGTGCGTCCGGCGGCGGCACGATGATCGTGGCTTGATCGACGATACTGGGCGTAAGCAAATCTCGCCTCTCGATACGCACTGCGTCTTCAAGTCGCACCGTGTAGGCTCGTGATGTTCCCGCTGCCGGGGTGCAAGAATCACCAGAGTTCCCCGGCGTGTAAGTCGTAAAGATAATCCGATCATTCGCAATGAGCGGTGACGACAATACCTTTTCTGAGATATCAGGGAAGTCAAAGAACCATCCCTGTGAAGCGTACAAAAGATTCTCCTCGCTACGACGCTGCTCATCGGTCAGGCTAACGTCCGCCAGCGTATTTGCGGTTGCGTCGTAGAGATCCGCCTCGGTCACGGCGGTGTAAGCCGACGGCGCGGAAAAAACGGCTTGCTGACGGATCATAAACATACGGTTTACTGCCAAGGTTGACAGCGGCGATGGTCTAAATCCGGAACCAATTGCGACAGCAAGCTCTGGACCACCGGGTCCGCGCACCAGGGCAACGCTGGGCGAAGCGAAAAAACGTCGATTGCTCGCCACAGTGTTCGTGCCGCCAGCCACACCAAGGTCAGCAATCACGCCACCGCTGACCAGGTTATCCAGTCTCTCGCCATTGCGTACATCGAAACGCCAGAGCTGCCCGCCTGTATCAGCGACAAACCACATATCGAGCAGACCATCTTGATTGATGTCGATACCCGACACGGTGCTTGGAAAAGAGTAATCCATGGCCGAGAAGGACTCTGTCCAGGCTTGAGCACCGGTCTTACCACCAGACCAAATTAAGTTCCCGGTCACAGCATCAACAATGTACATGCCTCTCCCCGACGAATCAGTAGTACGTAGTTCAGCATCGTCCTGAGCTTCATCGTAGCCGGCGGTGAAGATCAGTACCTCTCGAGGTTCAGAATCTCCATCGAGAAGAATCTGTGTCTTGATCGGTCGGGACCAGGTTTGACCTAGCTCTCGAAAGTCGCCCTGACCAGTAGCCGTATTGCCTTCGATTTGCCACATTATTTCTGGATTGGCCCGGTCCGTGACATCCAATGCATAGTAATTCCGCCCGCCACGTCGCATGCCGATGTAGATACGTACGAAGTCCTGCGCATCCAGAGGATCAATGCCATTTCGACCGTTGTCATAAACCCACGGCGACGGGGTGCCATCAATGCCATACGGGTGCGCCGTGGTGGGTTCATTGGCGCGAAGTACATTTTGCATTGGCAGCGTAGCCTGCGGGAAGAATGCAAACGTTTCCTGCCCCGTGCGGGCGTTCACAGACTGAAATGAGCCAGCATTGGTACCAAAGAAGACTTCTACATCAGGATCTGACTCCGTCCCACCATAGGTGATGGCGACCGGTCGGGAGTGCAGCGGATCGCCATAAACGTATCGGTCCTGGGTACTACCATCACCGTCTTCATTTTCCGTATCACGGCCACGGATCCAATCCAGCAAAGTTGCGAACTCATCTGAGGGCAGTGATGATGCATCAAAATGCGCCGGATCGAGATTGGTATTCGAACTCTCGATGGAATTAACGCTATTGGCGAGATTCGTACTTGTCGAGCCTTCGTAATAGGTATAAACGTTACGACTAATGTAGTTCGGTGTGTTCTCTGCGGCACCACCCTGATCTACAGTGCCACCATCAGCGGACGAACTCCAGAAGCTTCGTGTATTAGCGGCAAAGAAACCGGTGTTTTCATCTACCGCAACGTTTCCATCGGCGTCGAGGATATCTGCACCACCGTCGCTCAACGTGTAACGTTTCAAATTACCTCGCCAACTGGGGAATTCATCAGGACGGAATACTGCAAAGTACACCTGATTTAGATGACTTAACTGATTGAATTCGTTAACCGCAGCTACGGGTGCCACGAAAGTTGAGTCCGTCTTAGCTACTTCCTTGAAAATCTCTTCAATCGCGGCCTTCAGCTCTGCCGCATTGCCCGCTATTGCGTATTCGCCACCACCAGCTTTCGCCACATCTTCCAACCATTGACTCGAAAACTTAAAGCCGATGGTATGAGTAGTCACAGTCTGATCACCACGTATCGTGTCATTCAAGTCGGTCTCACTTAAATGGCCAACCAAGTCTTTGACACACCGTTCCCCGCTAGTTAGGGGTGTAGTGATCGATGGGTTATTAGGATCTTCCACGGTGGGTAAATTCTCACAGGCTTTACCCGTGAAAGTAGGAATTTTGGTAGCCGAATGAGGTCGATTGGCTACGCCGTCCGTGAGCAAAATGATGTGGCTATTCACCTGACAAGTGTCGTCAATGGGACTATCGTAGACCGGAACACCGCTTCCAGAAATAACGCGTTCTAGGCGACAAGCGCCAGAGTCGAGATTCTCTTCGGTGCATCCATTCGGGCGTTCTAAGGTCGCACTCCCAGCAACGAATGACTCCTCCGCCGAGACACGTGCGTAATTAAACGGACCACCGTCAATACCTGACTGGCCGCGAGTTAATCCATAATCGGCACTCTCTCCTGCGTAATAAAGCGCTGCCTCGTACAGGGTATCTTGGATAGGAGTCCAACCGTTGTGATTGAGATCGCTGACAAGCTCTATCATTACATCGCGGACTTTTCGGACCTGCAGCCCATTCCCATCATCGGTAAAAGCCACAATGAGCCGCGGTGCTTGCCCTGGACTGCTGTCAAAGGTTCTCGCCCGGCGCTGGTTTGCACCGGTGAGCACAATCTGCAAGCCAAGAGCATCCCCGACCTCCCAATCGGTTTGCCCAACGACTTTCTCAATCTGACTGCTAATGTCCGGCGACCGATAAGCGCTATCGGTGACCCAGTTATCGGTAATGGACCAGCTGGTCACCGGTGAGAAATAAGATCGCCCCGTAACACTGCCGGCCGTACTCGTATAGGTCTGTACTTCGGTGGATGACTCAGCGCTAATGGCTATAGACGTCGCCCCCGAGTCGCTGGCAGAGGCCGTTAACTCAAGGTACGCCTCGGTAATCGTCGCCCCCTTGGGAATCCCCAGGTCCGTGAACCGTAAACCGATGGGATTGCTGGAAACAATATCGAGCGTTTCGCCAGTAGTCAGGGTCTGGCCTTCCTCCGCATCATCGGACGAATCGTTTACAGAACGGACTATTGTTCTTTTTGAACAGGAAGAGCCCTTGGGTATCGAGTCGTAGTCATACTGAATGATGAGCCTGGGCGCGAGAGATTCGTCGCCGTCAAAGGCCCAAACGGGAAGACTTCCGACAGTGCCATTAAAAATAAAGGACATAGCATTTCCGCCACACCACGCGGTGCTATTGGAAACGCTCTTAACTAGCTCGGTTAGATCGGGCGTCGGTATCTGATCACCTGACCGATACTCCACCGTATCAGCCCAAGCAGTAGTAGTCGCGACGCGTGGTCGTGCAGAAATATTATTCGCGGTTGCCGCGAACGGGGCTGCATCGCCTGTGTCTTCGATACTGATTGTCATATCGAAGGTAGAGCTAAAGTCTCTTTCGGCACGAAAGTCAATAAATGCGTTGGTGACCGTTGCACCACGAGGTAGGTCCACGTTGTCAAAACGGATACCGGCCCGTGCCCGACCAACGGGGGGTGGCGAACCTACATAGTATTCAACGGAGAGCTGAGGCTGCTCAACAGGACTGGCGTTGAAGGAAACAAAGTCCCGCTCTCCCGGATTCGCGGTAGTGTTTGCCGACTGAATAATAAACACCATATCGTCTTCGCTGGAGCCTGGATCCCAATTCGCATGGTCAACGATCTCCTGCACGATAGGGGTTATATTGGGCGTATCAATCGTTTCACCGGCTACCACCGTACGCGTGATATTCCAGTCCACTTCCGCGACCGTAGTTGCACGATCACGCAAATGATTTGTGTCGGTGGTGAACGAGGTATCGCTGTCCGCTTCCTCACCGGCAATCACCAATGCTAAAGGTTCCGCATCCCCATCGTTAGCGCCCGTAAAGCGTATAAAGGCGTTGGTTATGGTAGCGCCTCTGGGCACGTCGGAACCCGTAAATCGCACGCCGACCCGACGGTTGGAATCGAGATCCAGCACCCCACTGGTATTGAAACTCCTGCCATCACTGATGAACTCTTCGGAGTCATTTGCACCAGAACTGATGCTATCGGTAAACGTGATCAGACCCGGCGAGGTGTAATCGAGGAGTTCCAGGCGATCATTGTCAATCACCACTTGTCCGGTAGAGATAAGCTCTTGTGCGTCATCGGCGCTACTCGCGACTGGCGTGCGCGTGGTAACGATCGCGCCTACGTTAGCGTCTGCATCAATATATGTGACGGGATACAAAATCGGACCGCCGGGGTTAGTGAAACGCATAAGCCCGACATTTACGTTGTTCAGCTCAGCCATCAAACCGTAAAAGGCGTCCTTAACATTGTCCAAGCGATCCTTATCCGAATCCTCTACATCCGTCGCCCGCATCGAACCCGACGTATCAATAATAAACAGCACATTGGGTCGGATCTGGGAGTTATCGACGTCGGCGAAGAAAATCTCCGTATCGTCGGCCCACACGGGCGAGGTGCACCACAACGTGACCGCGGTCGACAGTGCAATGGACTGCGTTAATCGTTGTAGAATTTTCATAGTTCTTCTCCCAGCGCCTTTGTGTTCATAGCAATTTGGGCGCAAAGCGTTTGATGCCTTGGATGTGAGTGCTGTCAAAGCGGTCGTTGGTGCGACCTGTATCGGCTCGCAATTCAAAATGAAGGCTGCGCAAACCTGGATTACCGATTACCAGATCATTACCCAGCGTGGGAATCTCATCGATATAGCGAAACTGCACTTCACCAGCCAGGTCGGCATTACTGGCCAGATCGGTATTGAAGGTATAGTTCTGCGTCGGCCAATTCGGGTCGCTCGGTCCGTTCAACGCGGCTACAAAGGCCTCAACAAGTCGGGCCTCATTGTTCTTGGCCTGCTCGATAGAAGACTCTGCCGCTTGAAAACTAAGCTCTTTGCCTTCTCGCGCCACAGCCATGCGAGCCTCAAGGGAGCTCGTTTCCATTACCTGGTAACTTACGATGGTCGTGAGCAGCAACAGAATAAGGACAACCACCAACACCACCCCTTGCTGCTTGGCGGATACCGAAAGAGCGTTCATTTTTTGGGGGCCGCGCATACTAGAACTCCGGCGCATTTCTTAAGATGACAGTAGTGGTGAAGACGTCACGCTGCACCGGACCGGTTCCATGGAGCCCTCCCTGGGCGCCAGTGGGGGGGGATACATCGGGTGGCGGAATCTGTTCATCAATCAGTATGTATATACCGTCATCGTCTCCCGGTCGGATGGGTTCAAAGCTCTGCATCAACAAGGCAACGCGGACAGAAATAGCGCCTTCGTAGTTGTCACCGGTATTGAGTTCCACGTCGCTGGGATCGACGTAGCGAATGCTGTCACTCAAGCGAACTCGTTGACCGAACTTCACTTGCATGTGCTCCACCCCTTCGATCATCTCCTGGGGCAAGCCGTTCACCTCGCGAAACAATCCCCATACATCGAGCCCATTGCGGTCACGTCCCGTGTCGGCGACATACCAGACAGCCTCTTCAAAGAGAAGCACTTCGGCACTGGTGTCGTAGGTGGTGTTTATGCGGTTCGTGAAATTCGTAGGGCTCGCGTACTCGAGAGTTGTGGGATTCGCAGAGCCCGCGGTGCAGGTTTGCAAATTTGTGACCTGAAAGAGATGGGCCGTCAACGTACAACCGGTAACCACAACCCGGCTGTTCTGCTCGATAGCACAATCGGGATTATCATCAATGGAAACCGCCGTGCTGGATGGCAGAACAAAACCCGTTAGCAAGGGATCATTGGGATCGTCCTCATTCATACGCTCGGTCATACGAATGCTAAGTACGTCACTCCCATTGCGTGCACCAAATGCCGTCTCCGCCGCTCGAATGGCCACAGATAAGTCAGTGGCCGGAGGATTCGCCCTCCAGGTGCCATCGCCTTCTCGCTCGTAACCGCGAATTCCCTCAAGGGTATTGGTAAACCCGGCTGAATTGGGATCGTCAATCATGTTGATGATGAACACCTCGCCGGTATTGCAACCCAAATATTGAGAGCGATGCACATCCTCGCGAATTAGGTCCAGGGCAAAACGCCCATTCTCCTGAAGACGGGCTAGAGAATTCTCAAGCTGTGCGGAGTCTTTATTGGCGAGAAATACCGTGACCACGCCCAGCACAAGAAACGCACCGATAGCCAATGCCACCATCAGCTCGATGAGCGATAGTCCCACCTGTGCTGAGCCGCGCCGCCTCGAACTTTCTGACCACGGAATTCTGCTCATGGCGTTAACACCGTCGTCAGGGTCACCGCTTGCTCCAAAAGAGATCGAGTATTAGAACCGTCAGCAGCCACCGTGTTGTCGAACACACGCTCCGTCCAAAAGACCTGTACCGTGTACTCGTTTCCGTCAGCAGAGATGATCGTTCGACCATTAGGAATGGACGGGCGATAGGTATCCCCAACCAATCCTTCCACATCCATAAAATGCCTCGACCAGAAGTGTAGATCCTGCGCCGCAGCCTGTTGCGGCGTGCAGCCTGTGAGGGTCTCCTGGCAGGAAGGATCCGCCGGAACAGTGACCGTTCCCCCGGGGGTATCTTCGGGATAAGTTCCTACGTAACTCGCAGCGCCGGTGGGATTCGCGCGCATCGCATCAAGAATCTCCGAAGCGATATAAACCGCCTGACTGCGGTAATAGGCCCCCTGATTGGACTGCAGACTGAGCATCTGCATACCCACCACTCCCAGGGTACCCACCAACAGCACCAAAACGCTGATCAAGACCTCGATGAGCGTAAAGCCGCTTTGTGATTGGCCGGGTCCAGGAGCGCGGGAAAACCTCCGCTGTGACTTCAGCTCAGTCGTATTCATGGGCAGCCTATCGCCGACGGTGTTGTGGCCGTCGCGATGTGATCCTCGACCACACCGTCGCCATTGATATCCACGGCAAACCGTGGCTGACCAGAGACTTCTACCACCAGAGCTCTCGCCTCGGCCGCACCACGCTCATCGCAAACCATCACCGTGCCACGCTGATTTTGTAGGACTCGCCCATCATCCAGAAAGATCACGTTATTCAAGCTGGTAAATCCCAGGGATCGGATAGTGACTCCCGGCGGCGCCGGATCGCCAATACGGAGCAGTTCTTCCGCACCAGTCCAAGTACCGTCTTGCGCGGCTACGCCACCGGCACCGTTATCCACGAAGACCAAATAGCCGGTCTCCCAGTTTGCACCGCTACAGGCTGTGCCGTCGGTGGTTGGGCACATAGAGATCGGCTGAGTTCGCACTATCGCCTCTCCTCGGGCGAAGGCGAGCGCGGAGGCAATATCATTGAAGGAGGTTTGTAGCCTGTTGTTGCGGATACTGGTCTGAAACGATGGCCCCATTACACCGAGCAGAATGCCCATGAGAACGAGCACAATCATCAGCTCAATCAGCGTAAAGCCGCCATTTCTGCCCGCGGGGTGCCCCGCCCGATGAAACCCGCTGGCCTCATCGGGCGCTTGTAATAGGAGTCGCATTTCCATACGGCTACCCTAGGACGCCGATAAAGACAATGCACGGGTGTGGTGACGAGCGGTCGGTTTTCTAGATAACCGGCTTTTAAATCAGCGACTTGCGCCTCGAAGCCAAGACAAACTGTGAACTAGTCCACAGTTTTTAGACGCAGCTCTCGAGGCATCGTAAAGGTTACATTCTCCGGGCGCCCATCGACCTCAGTGATGGCATTTGCGCCCAGCTCGCGGAGCCGCTCGACAACTTCTTGTACGAGTATCTCCGGAGCCGATGCTCCCGCCGTCACGCCCACTCGCTCGGCGCCATCTACCCACGAGGATTGAATCTCATCGGCACGATCGAGAAGAAAGGCTCGCGCGCCCATCCGCTCGGCAAGCTCTCGTAAGCGATTTGAGTTAGAGCTATTGGGTGAACCCACCACCAGCATGAGATCGCAGTTTGCCGCCAGTTGTTTGACCGCGTCCTGGCGGTTCTGCGTTGCGTAGCAGATATCGTCTTTCCTGGGCCCGGTAATTTCCGGGAAGCGATTTCGCAGCGCATCAATAACCCGAGCCGTATCGTCCATCGACAGGGTAGTCTGCGTAACGTACGACAGCTTCGCGGGGTCACGAACCTCCAGCGTTTCCGCCTGGCGCTCGTCCTCTACGAGATAAATATCACCGCCCGCAGTGTGGTCGTACTGACCCATGGTGCCCTCTACCTCAGGATGTCCCTTGTGCCCGATAAGCACGCATTCGCGACCGTCGGCGCTATAACGAGCGACTTCCATATGTACTTTGGTAACCAGGGGACAGGTGGCATCAAAAACCTTGAGTCCGCGATCATCCGCCTGCTTGCGCACGGCCTGCGACACCCCATGGGCGGAGAAGATCACGATGCAGTCATCGGGTACTTCGTGGAGCTCCTCAACGAAGACCGCCCCCCGTTCACGCAAGTCGTCAACGACAAAACGATTGTGGACCACCTCGTGGCGCACGTAGATCGGCGCCCCGAACACTTCGAGAGCCCGGTTGACGATATCAATTGCCCGGTCTACCCCCGCGCAAAAGCCTCGAGGATTAGCCAACTGAATCTGCATCAATGCAACTCCGCCGCTTCAACGCGATGAACATGAACATCAAATAAGATCGTACGCCCGGCAAGGGGATGGTTAAAATCAATGGTGACGTTTTCATGATCAAAGCCAACCACCATACCCGGTAACTCACCGCCCGCAGCATCCGCAAATGAACAAACCAGGCCCAGTTCCAGGTCGACATCGTCATCGAAGCCTTCTCGGGGAATCTGCTGTACGTTGTTCTCGTTTGGTTGACCAAAGGCACTTTCCGGCGCCACCGTAAACAAACGCCGCTCACCGGGCTCCATACCGACCAGGCACTGCTCGAAGCCCGGAAGCAAACTGCCGTCACCAAAGGTAAAACTCACTGCCTCACCGCCAAAGTTGTTGTCGACTTCCGAGCCGTCCTCAAGGGACAGGGAAAAATTCAGGAACACCTTTGTGCCCTGCCCCACGTTCAATTCCACAGGCCACTCCCGGCCTCGGCTTTCGAGACCTCACTCATTGGCTCCCGCCCCATCATCCGACTTGCGGTCACCAAACAAACTGTCAAAAACAATCAAAGCCGCACCCACAGAAATGGCAGCATCGGCCACATTAAAGGTGGGAAAGTACCACCCACCGTAGTGGACGCTGACAAAATCAACAACATAGCCGAGACGCAATCGATCCGTAAGATTCCCTAGCGCCCCCCCGAGAACAAGCGCCAGGGCCAGGGCGAGGTACCGCTGCTGCCGCGGTAGTTGCTTGAGCCAAACCACAAGCACAGCACTCACCGCCAGCGCGAGGAATGCAAACATCCAGCGCTGCCAGCCTCCCGCCGTGCTTAAAAAGCTAAAAGCAGCACCCTCATTGTGGTGAAGCGTGAGATTGAACCAGGAAAAGACCGGCTTCGGCACGGCATAGCGCAAATAATCAGAAGCCGCCGCCTTGCTCCCCTGATCCAACAGCAGCACAAACAATGAGAGCAGATACCAGAGCCAGGGCCATCCCCTTCGGCGCAACGACGCTTCTTCAGGCAAAGCGGCGCACCTCGCCTCCACCCGCGACGTTCTTCACGCAGCGACCACACAGCGTTGGGTGCGCAGCAAAGCTACCGACGTCATCTCGGCGATGCCAGCATCGCTCACACTTCTTCGCCATCGACGGTGTCGCTACGACCCGCAAACCCTCAACATCGGTTTCCACCACCGAGTCTGGGGCAGATTCCAAGGCCTGCACCTGAGCGTCGGAGGTAATCAGAACAAAGCGCAATTCGTCGCCGAGCAGACCCAGTAGCTCTCCAAGGCGTTGGTCACAATACAGGGTAACCGTTGCATCAAGGGAGCCACGGAGCTCTCCGGCTGCTCGCAACGACTCGAGTTGCTTGTTGACCGCGGTGCGCACCCGGATCAACTCAGCCCAGAAGTCCTCACCCAGCTCGTCGCGACTGGATAAGCGCAACAACGGCTCGCCCCAGCCAGCGAGGAAAACCGACTCCTCACGCTCACCGGGGAGATGTTCCCAAATTTCATCTGCTGTGAAAGACAGCACCGGTGCCATCCATCGCGCCATGGCATCGACTATGCGATAAAGGGCGGTCTGCGCGGAGCGTCGCGGAAGGCTGTCGGCCTGGGTCGTGTACTGGCGATCCTTGATGATATCGAGGTAGAAACCACCCATCTCACCAGCACAGTAATTGTGTAAACGATGGCAGACCTGATGAAACTGATAGTCGTCGTAGGCCTGCTTGAGGGTCTCCTGAAGCCTTGCAGCGCTGTCCACGGCCCAACGATCTAGGGGCAACAGGTCTTCATCGGGAAGCAGGTCTGTAGCAGGATCAAAGCCTGACAAATTCGCCAGCATAAAGCGCGCGGTATTGCGGATGCGTCGATAACTATCTCCAGTACGCTTGAGAATTTCATCCGATACGGCGACTTCGTTACGATAATCCGTCGATGCGAGCCACAGGCGCAGCACATCCGCGCCCAACTCGTTCATGGCTTTCTTCGCCGGGATAATATTCCCCAGAGACTTGGACATCTTCCGACCGTCGCCATCCACGGTGAACCCGTGAGTTAGCACCGCTCGGAAGGGCGCTTCACCGTAGGCGCCGATTCCCGTCAGGAGCGAGGACTGAAACCATCCCCGATGTTGATCGGAGCCCTCGAGATACAAGTCGGCCGGGGCCCCAAGACCCATGCGGCGTCGAAGGACGCATGCGTGGGTGACACCCGAGTCAAACCAGACATCCAGCGTATCCGTGACTTTTTCGTACTGCGCAGCGTCGTCTCCCAACAACTCGGCGGCATCCAGGGAAAACCAGGCTTCGATTCCCTCTTGCTCAATACGTTGGGCAATCTGCTCAATAAGAGCAACGCTGTCGGGATGAAGCTCCGCCGTCTCTTGATGGATAAACAACGTGATAGGCACGCCCCAGGTGCGCTGTCGGGAGATGCACCAGTCGGGCCGATCGGCAAGCATTGCCTCGATGCGGGCCTGGCCCCAGTCGGGCACCCACTGGATGTCCTCGATAGCACTCTGGGCGCCCTCTAACAGACTCGCCTGGTCCATGCTGATGAACCACTGAGGTGTTGCCCGGAAGATCAACGGTGTTTTGTGACGCCAGCAATGGGGGTAAGAGTGCTCATAGGTCTCGTGATGCAAAAGCATGCCCGCTTCTGCAAGGGTTTCGACGATAGCGTCATTGGCCTTGAACACATGTTGCCCCTCAAACAGCAGGGTGCCAGGAGAGAAAATACCCGTCGGGCCCACGGGGTTATCGACGGGAAGGTCGTAGCGCATACCCACCGCAAAGTCCTCTTGACCATGGGCAGGCGCCGTATGTACCGCCCCCGTTCCCGCATCTACGGTGACATGCTCGCCCAGAATCACCGGTACCTGGCGATCCAGAAACGGGTGCTGCAAGCTTTGAAGCTCCAGCGCCTTACCCGTGCAGCGGCCAACGATCGTCGGTTCACCGAGACCGTAGCGGGAAGCACAGGCCTCCGCCAAAGCAGCCGCGACCAGCAGACGGCGTTCACCCCCATCGAGCAGCACGTAGTCGAACTCGGGATGCAGACTCACGGCCTGGTTGGCAGGAAGCGTCCAGGGTGTCGTTGTCCAAATTGGAATGGCGACGGCCGATGCATCGTCGACACCGCAGGCCCGGTTGATCGCCACGGGGTCCACGGCAACAAACGCCACATCGATCGCAGGCGATTGCTTATCCGCATACTCCACCTCAGCTTCCGCCAGGGCGGAACCGCAATCAAAGCACCAGTGCACCGGCTTGAAACCTTTAACCAGGTGTCCCCGGCCGATAAGGCGTCCGAGGGTGCGGACAATATCCGCCTCAAAGGCGTAGTCCATGGTGAGATAGGGATTCTCCCAATCACCGATAACCCCCATGCGCATAAAGTCTTCGCGCTGATTGTCCACCTGTCGCCGGGCATATTCGCGGCACTTCACGCGAAACTCCGCTGGAGACAGTTTCACGCCAGGTTTGCCTACCTTTTTCTCAACATTGAGCTCAATGGGCAGACCGTGGCAGTCCCAACCGGGTACGTAGGGTGCATCAAAACCATCAAGGGTTTTGTACTTCACGACGATATCTTTGAGGACCTTGTTTACCGCGTGCCCGACATGGAGATCACCGTTGGCATAGGGTGGGCCATCGTGGAGGATAAACGTGGGACGCCCCGCTCGGGCCTGGCGAATCTGCTCAAACAGTCCCATGTCCTGCCATTTTTTCAGGCGCGCCGGCTCCCGCTGGGCCAGATTGGCCTTCATGGGGAACCCCGTGGTTGGCAGGTTCAGGGTGTCTTTGTAGTCACTCATGAATGTTTAGGATCCTTCCCATCCTCGTCAAACCAGGCCTTCGCCGTCGCTACATCCTGGTGAATCTGTGCCTTAAGAGCCTCCAGTGATGGAAACTTTTCTTCGTCGCGCAGCTTGTGCTCAAAAGCGACTTCCAAGCGCTGGCCATAGAGATCGGGAGCGCCGTGCAGCACATGCACTTCTAAATTGGGCCGCAACTCGTCGCCGATGGTAGGCCGCATGCCAATATTGGCAATCGCTGGGGATGACGCCAAACCATCCCCCGAAACCCGCGCCATGTACACACCCCGCAGGGGCAGGGAGCGTCTTCGTAGAGCGATGTTTGCCGTAGGAACACCGATCTGGCGCCCCAATTGCTGACCGTAAACAACCCGCCCGGCCAGAATAAATGGTCTGCCCAGAAGAACGTTAGCCAGGGCAAAATCTCCGTTCTCCAATGCCATGCGCAATCGGGTACTGCTTATTCGTTCGCCGTCATGTTCTACGGTGCGCGTGCTATGGGTTGCAAACCCCTCTCGCAAACCCAAGGCGCGGACGAAATCCGCATCCCCTTCACGAGCACGCCCGAAACGGAAGTCATCCCCAAGGACCAGGGAGCGCACCCCCAATCCCTCTACAAACAGCTCCTGAGCGAAATCCTCTGCCGACATTTGGCGAAGAGCGTCGTTAAACCGCAGACACAGCAAGCGTTCAACTCCCAGTTCCGCCAGAGCGGAAAAGCGCCCGCGGAAGCTCTGGAGCCGAGCGGGTGCGCGATCGGGGGCCAGGTACTCTCTCGGTAGTGGTTCAAAAGTCACTACCGTGGTCGGCAAGCCATGGGCAACCGCCTGCTCCGCCAGCTGCTCAATAACGGCT
>DIYG01000072.1 GCA_002428935.1 Halieaceae bacterium UBA6060 | reverse complement strand
AGCAGCGCGTGGCCATTGCCCGGGCCTTCGCCGGTTCACCGAGAATTCTCTTTGCCGATGAGCCTACGGGGAATCTTGATCGAGCCACGGGCGAGCGTATTGCCGATCTGCTCTTTGCCTTAAATCGTGAGGAGGGGACCACCCTGGTATTGGTCACTCACGATATTCAATTGGCACAACGCTGCGCCAGGCAGCTCCAGATGGACAGCGGAGAGCTCCAAGAGGCGGTAGCCATCTGATGACCCTGATGTTGCGCATGCTGGTTCGAGACTGGCGCGGTGGCGAACTGGGGGTCCTCCTGGCGGCGCTGATCCTTGCGGTAACCATGATTTCCGGGATCAGCGGTTTTGCCACGGCTCTGAAGGGTGCTTTGCGCCAGGAAAGCCACAGTTTCCTGGCCGCCGACATGGCGGTACGAGACGCTCGACCCATGCCCGAGGCCTGGCTTGAGGAGGCGAAAGGGCGGGGCCTGGCGACGGCGCAGACCATGATCTTTAACTCCATGGTCTTCAACGGCAACGAAGATATGGTCCTCGCATCCGTGAAAGCCGTGAGTCGTGACTACCCCCTGCGCGGAGTTTTACGTCTTAGCGATACGGCTTACGGGGAGTTACGGGAGCATCGCGGTGCTCCAGAACCGGGCACCGTGTGGTTGGAGCCGCGGCTCTTCGCTCTTCTTGATGTGCAGGTAGGAGATACCGTTGGTGTTGGTGAGGCGGAGCTGCGCATCGCCGGCGCCCTGCGCGGAGAGCCGGATCGTGCCGGCGGGTTTCTCGGGGTGGGTCCCCGGGTAATGCTTAATGCCCGGGATCTGGCAGCGACGGCTGTCGTTCAACCGGGCAGTCGGGTTAGTTATCGTCAGCTTTATGCCGGTGATCAAGGTTCCGTGGAGGCCTATCGACAGATCCTGGAGGAAAGCCTCGAGCCAGGCCAACGTTTACAGAGTGTCGAGACCTCCCAACCTTCCGTAGGGCAGGCCCTGTCCCGGGCCGAGCGCTTTCTTCTTCTGGCGGGCAGTTTGGCGGTCATTCTGGCGAGCGTGGCCGTCGCTCTCGCGGCGCGACGCTATGCGGAGCGGCACCAGAACTACGTGGCGCTTCTAAAGAGTCTTGGGGCGTCATCAGCGCGTGTGCGGCTCTTATACGGCAGCAGCTTGGCTGTCACCTGGTTTATCGCCCTGCTCGTGGGGTGGGTCCTGGCCTGGGGGCTGCAGGCCCTGGCGCTTCAGGCGTTCAGCGAACAACTCACCGTGGCGCCATCCTTACTTAACCCGCGACCGTATGCCATTGGTGCGGTCACGGCACTGGTTTGCGTTGCGGTGTATGCCTGGCCCGCTCTCAGTCGCCTGACTTCCATAGGGCCATTGCGGGTGTTGCGCAGTGATGTTCCCCTACACAGTGCTCGTGAGCCCTTGGACTACGGGATCGGTCTCGGGGCTATGGTTGCGCTTATGCTGTTCTACAGCATGGACCTGCCGTTAACCCTAATCGTTCTCGGTGGTCTTATGGCGGTTGTGGGGGTCGGAGGAGGATTCGCATTCCTGCTCCTTCGCGGGGGCCGTGCCCTGGGAATGCAGGCGGGCAGCGTTTGGCGTCTTGCCCTGGCAAGTCTTCAGCGTCACGGTTTGGGTAACACCTTGCAACTCGTGGTTTTCGCGGTCGCCATCATGCTGCTCCTGTTGCTGGCGCTCCTGCGCACCTCGCTCCTGGACGGATGGCAGCGACAGCTTCCTGAGGGTGCGCCAAATCACTTCGTTCTTAATTTAGCGCCCGACGAGGTCGGTGCGGTAACGACGCTCCTGGATGATGAGCAGGTGCAGAGCGAGAAACTCTACCCCATGCTCCGGGGCCGCATCATTGGGGTGGGCGGGGAAGCGCTGCCCATCGAAGCGGAGACGGAAGATGGTCGCGAACAGCGCGAAACAAACTTCACTTGGTCCGCGGCTATCCCCGATGGCAATGAACTTACGGAAGGAAGTTGGTGGCAGCCCGGTGATGTGCACGTGGTTTCCGTGGAAGCGGAATTTGCCGAACGCCTTGGAATGCAGCTCGGTGATCGCCTTGACCTGCGTATCGGTGCCGCCGCCCTGGAGGTTAGGGTGACGAGCTTCCGCAGTCTGGAGTGGGAGTCCTTCAAGCCCAACTTCTTCATGGTCTTCCCGCCGGGTTTGCTGGAGCGTTACCCCGTCACCTATATGACCAGCTTCCACCTCCCACCGGAGCAAAAAGGCTTTTTGAACACTCTCCTTCGACGCCATCCCACCGCCACGGTGATTGAGATCGACGCGGTCATGGCCCAGCTTCGGACTACCCTTGGTCAGGTCTCCAAAGCCATTGAGCTGGTCCTCGCTTTGGTCCTGGTCGCTGGTCTGTTGGTGTTGATTGCCGGTGTTCAGGCCACCACGGATCTCCGGCTCCGTGAAAGCGCATTGTTGAGGGCCCTGGGGGCAGGGCGAGGACATATCCTGGGGGCCGTCGCCATCGAGTTTCTAACCCTGGGCGTTATGGCGGGTCTGCTGGCGGTGCTAGCGGCGGAGCTGGCGTTTTGGGGATTACAGCGCTTCGTACTGGAGCTGGCCTATATGCCGACACCGATACTCTGGTTGCCGACGGTGCTCGGTGCCGCAGCGCTTATCGGTGCCCTCGGACTTTGGAATTGCCGACGAGTTGTGGCCGTTGCTCCCGCCCGGGTATTGCGAGAGGTGAGCTGAGGGACTCAGGCGCGGGTGATGCCGCGAATAAAGGTGTCAACGGCCACATCGATTTGTCTAAGCAAATCGATGTGTTTTCTAAACAGGCTCGGCGCGTCGATGCGCAGGGTAGCGACGCCGTGGATGCCCGCCCAGGCGGCGTTGGCGAGGTAGATAGTGTCCTGCTCCTCAAACTCGCCCTGTTCCTTGCCGTGCTCGAGAATCGACTGCACCAACAGGAGCGTTGCGCGGCTCACCTCACGCAATTCCGGGTGATGAGCGCTGGGCTGCACAAGAGGTCCAAACATAAGCTTGAACAGCTGTTCCTGGTGCTCTGCGAAATCCACGTAGGCCCTGGCCACGTGACGCAATTGATCAGCGGCGCTGTTGCTCGCGGAGCGTCGCGCTTCTCGCAATTGACTCAGCAATTGGTGGTAGCCCCGCGTTGCGATCGCCGCAAGGAGCGCTTCCTTGTCGCTGAAATGGCGGTAGGGGGCGGTTTGAGAAACCCCAAGGGCCCGCGCCACAGCACGCAAGCTGAGTTGCTCTGGCGGTGTGTCGCGCAATTGCTCGACAGCCTGTTCGAGCAACTCAGCGCGAAGATTGCCGTGGTGGTAGGCCCGGGGATTAGCGGCGTCAGTCATCGACGAGCGCGAGGTGTTATCAGGGCAGGAGGTGCGCGACGGCGTCTCGCTCTTCCGTCAACTCCTGTTCCGTGGCCGCCATGCGACCGCGGCTGAAGTCGTTGACGTCTAGACCCTGGACAATCTGCCAGTCGCCACCGCTGCAGCGGCAGGGGAAGGAGTAAATCAAGCCTTCCGCAATGCCGTAGGAACCATCGCTGTAAACACCCATGGATACCCAGTCATCGCCGTTGGTACCGAGGGCCCAGTCACGCATGTGATCAATGGCCGCGTTAGCGGCGGACGCTGCAGACGACGCTCCGCGAGCCTTGATGATGGCCGCGCCTCGCTGTTGAACCGTGGGGATAAACTCGTTCTCGTACCAGTCCTGGGCAACCTGCTTGCTGGCTACGGAGCCGTTAACCTGCGTGTGATGCAGATCGGGATATTGGGTAGATGAGTGGTTGCCCCACACGGTCATGTTCGAGACGGCGGTGACGGGGCTTTCTAGCTTCTGAGCGATTTGGGTTTTCGCGCGATTGTGATCCAAACGCATCATGGCAGTGAAATTGCGGGGATCGATGTCCGGTGCATTGCGCTGGGTAATCAGAGCATTGGTATTCGCGGGATTACCCACCACCAACACCTTGATGTCTTTACTGGCGTTGTCGTTGATGGCCTTGCCCTGGACGGAGAAGATCGCGGCGTTTGCTTCCAGCAGATCTTTTCGCTCCATGCCCGGTCCCCGGGGACGCGCACCAACCAACAGGGCGTAATCGGCGTCTTTGAAGGCGACGGCGGGGTCGTCCGTGCAAACGATGCCAGCCAGGAGCGGGAAGGCACAGTCATCCAGTTCCATGCGTACGCCTTCCAGAGCGTCCATGGCTGGCGTGATGTCCAGCAGTTGCAGGATCACAGGTTGATCATCGCCAAGCATGGCGCCGGAAGCTATCCGAAACAGGAGGGCATAGCCGATCTGGCCGGCGGCGCCGGTAACAGTCACGCGTACAGGTGCATTCATGGGGAACCTCAAGAGTTGTTTGAAGTGGAAAAATACCGGGCGCGCATTGTCGGCATTACACCTTGAAAACACAAGCCAGGCCAAGGTCGTAGGGGCCTTGCCAGCCTTTCCTTACTGGACCCCTCACCCCACCGCCGAGTACCATTCGCGCCGTCCTCTTCACCTTCCGGCCTGTCCATGACCGCCGACTCACGCCGCTCAAAGCTAGAATTCAACAAGCTCCAGAAACGTCTGCGCCGCCAGGTGGGGCAGGCCATAGTGGATTACCAGATGATCGGCGATGGCGACCGCATCATGGTATGCCTGTCCGGTGGTAAAGACTCCTACGCCATGCTTGATGTCTTGCGCTCCTTGCAGCGCAGCGCACCGGTATCCTTTGAGTTGGTCGCCGTGCATCTCGATCAAAAGCAACCGGGCTACCCCGCCGACGTACTTCCGGCCTATCTCGACACGTTGGACATGGAGTATCACATCCTGGAGAAAGACACCTACAGTGTGGTTCGCTCGGTAATACCCGATGGGAAAACCACCTGTGGCCTGTGTTCACGCCTCCGTCGAGGAACCTTGTACGGCTTCGCCCAGAACATTGGCGCGACGCGCATAGCTCTGGGTCACCATCGTGACGACATCGTAGAGACACTTTTTCTAAACATGTTTTTTGGCGGCAGTTTGAAGGCGATGCCGCCGAAGCTGCGCTCCGATGATGGGCAAAACGTTGTGATCCGACCGCTGGCCTATTGCAAAGAACGAGATCTTGAGCGCTACGCTCAGGAAAAGGCCTTCCCCATCATTCCCTGCAATCTCTGTGGTTCTCAGGAGAACCTTCAGCGGCAAGCGATCAAGACCATGCTCAGGGATTGGGAGCGCGAGTATCCCGGTCGCACGGAGACCATATTCCGGGCCATCACCAATGTCGCGCCTTCCCAGCTCGCCGATCGGGATCTGTTTGACTTTGCGGCGCTGGAGCGTCTCGGCTTGGATACGGCACCAGACGGCGGCGATATCCGGGTGATGAATCTCTGAGCGATGGCTGATGCACCGCTTCTCGAAGCGCGGGAGCTGGCTTTGGAGCGCAGCGGTCGTGAGCTGTTCCGGGATTTCGATCTCGCGGTGCATCGCGGTGAGATTGTCCACCTCCGTGGCGCCAATGGCGCTGGGAAAACCAGTTTGCTACGAATTCTCGCGGGGCTCTCTCGCCATGGTTTCGAAGGATCCGTACAGCGTTTAGAGGCGGCGCTTTTCCTCGCTCATCAAAGCGCCGTAAAGCCGCTGCTCACCCCCCGCGAAAATCTGTGCTGGCACCCGGCGGGAGAGAGCTATGGAGACACCGCGGCGATAGATAGTGCGCTCCAGGCGGTGGGCCTCTACGGCTATGAAGACCTGCCCGCCGGGCAAC
>DIYG01000043.1 GCA_002428935.1 Halieaceae bacterium UBA6060 | reverse complement strand
GGTTGCGGCGGAGTTTGAGGTGGTGGCGTATCGAGAGTCTGCGGATTTGAAGCGGCTCATCGGCGAGCGCCAACACCTGGCCTGGCTCGGTCCCCAAGATGAGCTCACAAGCGCGGTAAATCCCTCAGCGGTTAATCCGCAGGCGGTGATCAATCACATCGATTATCACCGGGCGTATAAAACGGCCTACGAAATTGCCTGCATGGAAAAGGCCTCGCGCCTTGCGGGACTTGGGCACGCTGCTGCGGCTGCCGCGTTTGCCGAGGGTAAGAGCGAGCTTGACATCCATTTGGCCTATCTAGAGGCCATGCCCTGTGCCGATCAGGATCTGCCCTACCGCAGCATCATCGCGCTAAATCGCCACGCCAGCGTTCTCCATCATATGGCGTTACAGCGAAACAAGCCTGCAGAGCACTTGTCGTTTCTCATCGACGCCGGCGCCCAGCATCATGGCTATGCCAGCGATGTGTCACGGACTCATGTGACGCAGGATGAGCGAGGCCTGTCATTTAGGAAACTCCGAGATGATCTGGACGTGCTCCAGCAAGCCCTGGTGGCCTCTGTTGCGGCAGGAAATAGCTTCACGGAACTCCATGAGGATGCCCATCAGCGGTTAGCTGAGCTATTGGTGAATCACGAACTCGTGAACTGTAGCGTTGAGCAGGCTCTCAGCCGTGGTCTGACGTCGGTGTTCTTCCCTCACGGCCTGGGCCACCTTTTAGGCATTCAGGTCCATGATCGCGGTGGCCACATGCGCTCACCCGATGGTGAAGTTCAGGAACCGCCTGCGGCGTACCCCCACCTGCGCTTCACCCGAACCCTTGAGGAAAGCATGGTGTTTACCATCGAACCGGGTCTCTATTTTATTGAGGCCCTCCTGGAAGGGTATCGTGAGCAGTCTCTGCTCAATCACCAGCGTATCGATGAACTGAAGCCCTTTGGCGGTATTCGCATCGAAGACAATGTGCTTGTGACCGAGAGTGGTGTGCGCAACCTGACCCGAGAGGCGTTCACGCCAAGCCCGTAGCCTCCAGGGCAGCTTTTAGTTGCCCCCAGCGTTGCTCTAGGGTTCCCGTGTAACCCACAGCCATGCGCACGAGACCGGGCTGAATGGCAGCTTCTTGCAGAGCGTCGTCGGGCATTTCACTGGAGGTGCTGGTAGCCGAGCAGGACATGAGGGTGTCGAAGTAGCCCAGGCTTACGGCGACGAAGCCGAACTGATGCCCGTTTTGAAGCGTGTTCATCAGGGCCATCGCCGTGTCTTCATCACCAGCATCCAGGGTGAGGAGACCGCCATGGCCAAAGTCTGGATGGCGCAACCGTTCCAGTAGTTTGTGATCCGGATGGGCGGGCAGGCCAGGGTAGGACACGGAAACACCCAATGCGGCAAGGCGCTCCGCCAGGGCGAGGCTACGGTCTCCGTGAGCTTTCATGCGTAGCGGCAAATGGGGTATGCGTTGTGCCACGCTGGCGGCTACGGTGGGGTCCATGGTGGGACCCAGAATCATCAGGGGGCCGGTGTGGAGATCCATGAGACTGGCGATAAAGTCCGCGCTCGCGCATACAGCGCCACCGATGAGATCAGACGCTCCGCCGATAAACTTGGTGAGGCTGTGAACCACGATATCGGCTCCAAGGTGCGCAGGAGAAAGCACCAACGGCGTGAAGGTGTTGTCGACGACCAGGGGGATGCCTGCCTCGTGAGCAATCGCCGCAAGGGCAGGGATGTCAGCCACGCGTAGGGTGGGGTTGGATTGACTCTCAACGTAGAGTAGCCGAGTTTTGTCAGTGATCGCCGCTTTCACCGCCGCGACGTTATTGCTGTCCACAAAGGTGGTTTTTACGCCGGTCTTTGCCGGCATGAAATCGTGAAGCAACGCCCAGGTCCCACCGTAGATCGTATGACTGGCCACCACATGGTCGCCCGCGTTGCACAGGGCAAGAATGACTGCCGAGATGGCACCCATACCACTGGCGCTACAGTAAGCCGCTTCCGTTCCCTCCAGGGCTGCGAGCTGGCGGCCCAGGTTGTACACCGTGGGGTTGAAGTGGCGTCCATACAGATAACAGCCACCGCTGTCCGGACCTTTACGCCCGGCGAAGATATCCGGCATGGTCGCGGGATCTACCACGGTAAAGGTGGAGCTGGCCTCGATGGACATATTCACACCGCCATGTTCACCAAATTCATGACGCAATCGGGCGAGGTCTTCTACAGGGTTCGAGGAATCCATAGGGCGTCTCCAGATCAGGCGGTAAAACAATATTTAGCTTTATTGTTTTCAGTATAGAGATTATTCTGCTGTCTGGATTACTGCCAAATAAAATTCGGAAATGACAGATTCCGTCGACCTGGACGAAACAGACTTCGAGATTCTTCGCCATTTGCAGAACAATGCGCGGATGAGCAACAAGGAACTGGCGGATCGTGTCGGCCTCGCGCCGTCTACCACACTGGTTCGCACTCGGCAGCTCGAGCGCGCCGGAGTCATACGGGGCTATCGGGCTGACGTAGACCTGGGTGCCCTCGGTCGAGGTTTACAGGCACTCATTGCCGTGCGGATTCGTGAGCATAGCGCCCAAGCTGTCGCGGCGTTTCAGGATTACCTGTCATCGTTACCCGAGGTACTGCGCTTCTATCACATGGCGGGAGCCGATGATTTTCTGGTCCACGTGGGCGTGTCCGATTCCGATACCCTGCGGGACTTCGCCATGACCGCCCTCACAACGCGATCCGAGGTGGCGCACCTGGAAACCGGATTGATCTTTGCATGCGTTCAATCTAGTCCGCCATCAATCGCTGGATCTTAGGAACGGAGTTATTTGATATAGTATAACGTTACGTAAATATACGAATGCTAGTGAGTAGACCTATGCAAGCATCCAGCGCAAACCGCCTTCCTGTCACCGTCCTCTCGGGTTTCCTCGGGGCGGGTAAAACCACGGTCCTTAGCCATGTCTTGAACAATCGCGATGGCAAGAAGGTAGCGGTCATCGTTAACGACATGAGTGAAATCAACATCGACTCGGCGATTGTGCAAAAAGATGTGTCTCTCAATCGCAGCGAAGAAAAGCTTGTTGAGATGAGTAACGGCTGCATCTGCTGCACCTTGCGTGAGGACCTCCTGGAGGAGGTCACAAAACTCGCCCAAGAAGGACGATTTGATCATCTTCTTATCGAGTCCACGGGAATATCTGAGCCGCTTCCCGTCGCCGAGACGTTTACCTTCGCCGACGAAAACGGCGTGTCACTTTCCGATGTGGCCAAGCTGGATACGATGGTTACTGTCGTTGACGCGGTTAATTTCCTGAAAGACTACGATGAGGCGAAGTACCTGCAGGAAACGGGGGAGTCCCTGGGCGAAGAAGATGAGCGAAGTGTTTCGGATCTGCTCATTGATCAAGTTGAGTTTGCAGACATTTTGCTCATCAGTAAAACGGATCTGGCGGAGCCCGACGAGGTCGACCGACTAACAGCCATCCTCCGTTCCCTAAACACGGATGCGCGCATTATCCCCATTGCCAACGGCCAGGTAGACACGAGCGACGTGCTGGATACGGGGTTGTTTGACTTTGCTCGCGCCCAGCAGGCTCCAGGCTGGCTGAAAGAGATGCGCGGCGAGCATGTGCCGGAAACCGAAGAATACGGTATCAGCAGCTTTAGCTACGAGGCCCGTTACCCGTTCCATCCGGCAAAGTTTTACAAGGTGCTTCACAACATCAGCGACTACGGCAAACTCATCCGCTCCAAGGGGTACTTTTGGCTGGCAACGCGACCAGAATACGCGGGTCAGTGGAGTCAAGCTGGCGGTATAGCCCGCTACGGCTTTGCCGGTATGTTTTGGAAGGCCGTGCCGAGATCGAGTTGGCCTGATGACGAGGAGTATCTCGCTTCCATCGACAAGCTCTGGGTGGAGCCCTTTGGTGATATGCGCCAGGAACTGGTGTTCATCGGGCAGGGCCTTGATGAAGAGGGAATCACCAAGGCTTTGGATAGCTGCCTTCTAAATGAGGAAGAGATGCTTCGAGGCAAGGAATACTGGCTTAGCCTGGAAGACCCTTTCCCCCAATGGTCCGAAGCTTGATCCTCGTCGTTCGCCGTTTTTAATCGGCGATATTGACGGAGCTTATCCAAAACCATCCGGCGTCCACTGACACAGCGATATAGCTGGGGTCGGCCCAGCTACCGGATCCAGGTGTTGCGCGTGTTGAGAGTCGTGGTTTCCTCGCTTCGCGGGTGTTGTCACTTAGGTCACGAGATCACCGTTCTCATGGACTTCGACGGTTGCGTGAGCGATGGCCAGATCTTCTGGAAGTAATCTTTTGTAGTAGCCCGGGGGCTTTGGTTCGTCACTGGTAATGGCAAGTTCCAAAGCGAATAGACCGTGACCAATGCTCCACAGGTGCAGATCGCAGACTCGGTCCGCCGAAGAGCTTTCGATAGCCTGTTTTACTCGCGACACTCGCTCCGGTTCCGCTTGGGCGTCCAACAGCACACCTGAGCTTTCGCGAATCAATCCGTAGGACCAGCGCGCTACTAATGCACCGCCGACGATACCCATGAGGGGGTCTAACCAGTTCGCGCCAAAATACTTTCCCGCGAGCAGGGCGCCGATGGCCAGGAGTGATGTCAATGCGTCTGCAAGCACATGAAAATACGCGGCTTTCAGATTGTGATCATGCCCGTGGTGGTGATCGTGGTTATGCCCGTGGTGATGATCGTGCCCATGGGCATGTTCGTGGGGCGTAGACATGAGAACCCAGGCGCATCCGCCGTTCACAAACAATCCAACAACCGCGACGATTAAGGCCTGGTCGAAAGCGATCGCCAGGGGGTTGATGTAACGCTCAATGCTCTCAACCACCATGAGTAAGGCAAAGCCCAGTAGCAAGACCGCACTTATGAAACCCGCCAGGCTGTTTATTTTCCCTACGCCAAAGGAGAAGCGTGGGTCCGAAGCCATGCGCCTTGAGACAATGTAAGCGATTACAGCGATCCCAAGGGCGACCGTATGAGAGCCCATGTGCAGGCCGTCGGCCAGAAGCGCCATCGATCCGTAAACCAGCCCCGCCGCAATTTCGACGACCATCATGATGGCGGTGATAGCGACTACGACCAGGGTGCGATTCTCGCCGGCGCGTTTGGCGTCTTGACCAAAGACGTGATCGTGGTCAGGGCTGTCGAAGGGATGGGTGGGCATCGCCGGTGTCCATGGGGAAAACTGAACAATTACCATAAAGATTCGCAGGTGTCCGCAATGGTCCATCTAGCGGTCCTTGGGTGATACAATGTATCAACTGCGTCCGCGACCAACGCAGACCCGTTTCCGGAAAGCAATCAGAGAGTCACAAGGCCTATATCCATGGATCGACGGCGCTTTCTTCAAGCCACAGGATCAGCTTTCGCCGCGCTGGCCGCCAGCGGCTGTTCCTTGCGCGAGGGCACGGCTTCCGATTTCGAGAGTCCCCTGGCCTATGGCCCTCTGCGAGAGGATGCCAAAGGCTTGCTGGACCTTCCCGAGGGTTTTTCCTATCGTCTCTTGTCCAGCCTGGGCGACGTTATGAGTGACGGTCGCCGTGTGCCCGATAAGGCCGATGGCATGGGCTGCTTTGCTATTGGCGACGACACCCTGGTGCTGGTTCGAAACCATGAGCTTGTGCCCAAGGATGATGCAGGGGGACCGATTGCCAGCGGCTACGGCCGTCGCAACGGTGCCATCCTGCCTGGGGGCACAACACATATCGTGCTAGATGCGGAAACTCTGAAAGTGAAACAGCAGTTTCGCTCCCTGGGGGGGACGATCCGCAATTGCGCCGGCGGTGTAACGCCGTGGAACAGTTGGTTGAGTTGTGAGGAGGCGCCCACGGGTCCAGGGCAGCCCTATGGTGACGGTCTAGAAAAAAACCACGGCTGGGTGTTTGAGATACCGGCGAGCGCCGATGGTCTGGTGCCGGCCGAGCCCCTTAAGGCCATGGGCCGTTTCAATCACGAAGCCGCCTGTGTCGACCCGGAAACGGGTTATGTTTACCTCACTGAAGATCGGGACGACGGGGTTCTTTATCGCTTCTTGCCCGCAACACCGGGCCGTTTGAGTGATGGAGGTCGTTTGCAGGCCATGGCGGTCGTCGATACCCCAGATTTGCGCAACTGGTCCGGTGCGTCGGTTCCCGTTGGACATCTCTTTGTCGTCAACTGGATTGATTTGGAAGACGTGGAAGCGCCGAAGGACGACCTGCGTCATCGCGCCGTCGCCGCCGGTGCAACGTTGCTGGCTCGTGGCGAGGGTCTGCATATGGGCAACGGAGAGTTATACGCCTGTGCAACAAGTGGCGGGGCAGCGAAACTCGGGCAGATTTTTCGTCTTGTTCCGGGGCGCTCAGGTGAGAGGGACCAACTGGAACTGTTTTTTGAAAGCGTCTCCAAGGAGCAGTTCGACTACGGAGACAACCTGACGGTGGCACCTAACGGACATCTCGTTGTCTGTGAGGATCAATACACGCCGTGGGTAAACAACCATTTGCGAGGCATTACACCCGAGGGTCAGGCCTATACGATCGGCCGCTTACGCTTGCAGACGGAACTGGCCGGTGCTTGTTTTTCACCCGATGGTAAATGGCTGTTTGTAAACGCCTATGCGCCTACACGGACTCTGGCAATAAGCGGCCCCTGGGATCGCTTCTCCAATACATGAGAACTTCTATGTTAATCAGCGACAAATCCACCCGATCCTTGGCCGATCGAGTGGCTATGGGCTTGTCGGCCTTGTGTGCGCTGCATTGTTTGCTGCTGCCCGTTGCTATTTCGCTTCTTCCAACGCTAGCCGGGTTTGGTCTGGATAACGAAGAATTTCATTTGTGGATGGTGATAGTTGTGCTGCCCATCAGCCTTTACGCGTTGATCTCGGGTTGTCGCCAGCACAAGCACAACTCGGTGCTCGCAATTGGATTTTCAGGCCTGGCCGTGTTGGTTGCCGCTGTGGTTCTCGGCCACGATGTGCTCGGTGAGCTTGGCGAGCGTGCCGCTACCTTGTTGGGTGCGCTGTTGGTGGCGATCAGCCATTTGCAAAACTATCGGCTCTGTCGCGGGGATAGCGATCGTCCGAGGGTCGATTGATTGTCTGTTAGATCCTGTTAACAATGAGTTCTATTGGCCTCTAACGGCTGTTTCTTGCTGTAGCAACAATGGCGATTCTGCCCGACGACCGCGATGACATCCTTGCCGTGCCGACGAACGTCGTCACCGGTTTTCTGGGAGTTGGAAAAACCACCGCCATTCTCAGCCTCTTGAAGCAAAAACCAGCCGACGAGCGCTGGGCCGTGTTGGTCAATGAGTTTGGTGAGATTGGCGTTGATGGTGGCCTTGTGCAGGGACAAGCGCAGGAAGATACGGGCGTTTTCGTTCGGGAAGTGCCTGGTGGTTGTATGTGCTGTGCATCAGGCTTACCCATGCAAATCGCCCTGCACCAGTTGCTGCGTCGTTCGCGCCCCGACCGCTTGTTGATCGAACCCACCGGTCTCGGCCACCCCGTGGAAGTGCTTGAGGCTCTGTCCACGGATCACCATCGCGAGATTCTGTCCCTGGGACGCACCCTAACCCTCGTCGATGCACGCAATCTCTCAGACCCCCGTTACGTTAATCACCCAACGTTTCTGCAGCAGCTACAGACTGCCGATGTGATCGTCGCCAATAAAGCAGATCTTTATAGTCCTGAGGATCACGCGGCCCTGGACGCGTTTTTGACCGAACATTGCGCAAGCGATGTGGAGCGACAGGTGACGCACCATGGCCATATCGAATTAGCCAGTCTTTCCGGTTCACCTCGGAGAAGTTACGCGAGGCGAGACCCTCATCAGCACGAGGCTCCGCCAACGTCTGCCGCAGAAGCCCCGCTTCCTGAAAGTGGCTACGTAACCGCCAGCAACAGTGGAGAAGGCTTCGAGAGCATGGGTTGGCGATTTTCCCCGGCCTATGTGTTTGATCGTGATCGCCTCGGTGCTTTTTTGAACGGACTGCAGGTGGAGCGCATGAAAGCCGTGTTCATTACTGAGCAAGGGGTTTTCGGTTACAACATGACCCGCGATGCGCTGACGGAGTTTGAGCTCGATGAATGCATGGAAAGCCGCATCGAGATCATCGCGGACCACGTGGCGGATGATTGGGAGGATCGTCTGATCGCCTGCCGGGTGTAAGGCCAGGGACAGACCCGTGGCGATGGAGCGGTAGCTTAGTCTTAGTCGCCCGAAAAAATCGGGTCGATGGAAACGAGGACTCGACGTTCCGTGCTAGTTGGAGAGCGGTGCATGACGCCGCTGAAAACGCCGTCCCAGGTGCCCCCTTTCAGCAGCGACCAGCTGCCCGTATCAAGATGCTTAACGGATCGCCCTTCCCGCAGGGGAACGGCATCGCCCTCGGCAAGGGCACTTCGGTTCAAATCCTCGTAGGCAATCCACTCCGTTCCCGGCCCCGAGTAGGTCATGAGCATGCGACAGGGCACGCGATCGACGTGGAAGCGAGGGCACATGGGGCCCTCAAGGACCTTGATTCGCACCCCACAGGACTCGCAGTCAAGCAGTTCCTGGAGCACTTCAACGGGTGTTTCGATGTCGCTGCGGAGAATGTTTAAAGCTTCATCGAGATCTCGCCGACGCCCGCTGGGCGACGGCGAGGAGTCTGAAGATCCCTGCACCCACTGTATCTGCAATCCTGGCTCTCCAAGGAGAGTCTGGATTGCGTTCGAGATACCGCTAGAGGGGGGAACCGTCACGCTAACCAGTTCCACGGTGTCGTCGTAGATCTCTGCGAAATCTACGAGCGCCATGCTCTTCACATGGCGCATGGCCCGCTGCGTGACGGCCGGGGCGTTCAAAGCCGTACCTGGATTCCAGCTTCCAGTGTGCGTCCTGGCTGCGGTGCAAGGTCCTTGATGAAGGAGGTGTGCAGGCGCTGTTCGTCGTCGGTCAGATTGCGACCGCCGAAAAACACAACCACGTCCGTTCTGCCGAAGGAGAGACCGTAGGAGACATGCAGTCGCAGATCGTCAAAACCTTCCGTGGGCAGCTCGTTAACAGCGGCATCGTCCTGATCATCAACCTGTCGCCAGCTTAGCTCGGCGGTGAGTCGATCCCAATTGGCAATCGCGCCAAGACGCCAGCGTTGCGGCGAGATCCTCGGTACGTTGCGGTTATCGCCATCATCAAACCGTGCACGGACCGTATCGAAACCGGCATTTAGGGCCAGGGAGCCATTGCCCCAGGTCATCGCCTGCCAGGTGGCATCGGCCTCAAAACCGCTGAAGCTTGCGTCCTGTTGTGACCATTGCAGTACCGGTAGGTCGTCCATCTCCAGGCCCGTGTTGGCCTCATAGATGAAGTCGCTGAACTCTGTGGCAAAGGCGCTCAAGGACAAACTGAGGGTTTCGCTCTGGTAGAAGAGGTTGACCGATAGGTTGCTCGCGACTTCTTCATCCAGCGTCGGATCACCAATCTCGAAGGTTTGCGTCGCCAGGTGCGGGCCGTTGGAGTAAAGCTCTTCGGCAACCGGCGCTCGGCTGGAGACATCGACCTGTCCGCTCAGCGTCCAGTTGTCATTCAGCGGTTGAATCAAACCCAGCGATGCGGCGCCCAGATCGAAGCTGCGGGAGATGCCGTCGGAGGGATCGTGTTCTACATTTTCGTAGCGCAAGCCGGCTTCCAGGCCGAGGTCACCAAACTGACGTTGGCCGACGTAGAACAGCCCCACGGTTTGCGTATCGACGGGCTGAACGAAGGCCTCTTCACCAATGGCGGAAAACTCCCGATTGGACAGTTGCATCCCGACCGCACCCTCAAAGCCTGCGATGGCTTCATGGGCGAGTTCTACGCGTGCCTCCCAGGCTTCGGTGGCGAAGGTGGTTCCGACTTCGCCTTCCCCCTCTACCTCAACGTGCTCATAATCGTTGTAGCCCATACGGAAGTTGATGCTTCGCACGCCTTCAAAGGGCTGATCGAGACCGGCTTCGAGATCCACACGGGTCTGACTCAGATCGAGGATGGGCATTTCCTCGTCGCCGTGCTCCTCATGGCCATGTTCGTCCTCGTGTTCATCTTCGTGGTCTTCGTCGTGTTCGTCCTCGTGCTCTTCATCGTGGCCGTGAGCATGGGTGTGTCCCGGTAATCCGTACTCAGCTTCATAGCTCGATACGGCCAGGCCAAAGAAGCCGCGTTCGCCCACGTAAGAAGCACCAATAGAACCGCCCTGGGCCTGCAATTGGCTTCCAGGTAGCACACCAAAGGCTTCTTCTTCGCCTTCGTGCTCTTCGCCCTCGTGATCGTGTTCTTCCCCTTCATGGTGATCACCCTCGGCCTCTTCCATGGCGCGAAGAGCTGCGGATTCGGCATAACCGGGGATGTCGTATTCGTCGGCGTCGCGGTAGAAGCCATCGACGTGGAAGGCAAAGTTACCGCTACCGCCGTCTAAACGACCGGACGCGGTTTCCTGATTTGCGTTATCGGTGCCGCGCAGCTCCACCGAGCCCGACAGGCTTTCGGGAACTTCGTGGGGGATTCGCCCCGTGTGAACATCGACAACACCGCCGATGGCACCGGTGCCATAGAGCAGGGTGCTGGGGCCTTTAAGCACTTCTATGCTGCTAGCGGTGAACGGCTCCACCATGGTCATGTGGTCGGGGCTGGAGACGGAAACATCAAGGCTGTCGATTCGATCTTCCATAACCTTCACCCTAGGCCCGCCAAGACCACGGATGACCGGCCGTCCAACAGCCTGACCGAAACTCGCAGAATGAACGCCGGGCAATTCCTGAAGGGTTTCACCGAGAGACGGGGCGAGAGCGCGCTGTAGTGCTTCCCCAGAGAGCACGGATACCGGTTGGGCCAGGCCTTCTGCAGAAAGGGGGTGGGCGCGCACAATCACCTCTTCTATGTCTTGTGCTTCTTGCGCCTGGGCGCGCACGGCGGTGCCGACGGCAAGGCTGATCACGCAGGAAGCGAATGCCGCCCGTGATGCTATGGATGGGTTGACCATGATGACTGCTCCAAAAAAACAATTTTGTGACGAATGTCGGTAGTAGGTATCTAGATGAGCATCTAGAGATGTTTCATGGAGTTGGTCGGTGGGGCTCTGGACGGGGGTGTTCGTTTCTCTGTGCTCGTGGCCGCACCGGCAATAGCGCTGGAGCTTGGCACGACTCGCGGCGGTACTGCGATTATGTTCGTTGCGGCGGAGACGGCTTGTGGGTCGGCGCCAGCATGGCAGAGCATGCAACTGCTTTCAGCGCAATCGGTGTGCGACAGGTGCTCTCCTTGGACACCTTGCGCCCACAGCAAAAACACACAGAGCCAGGCTATGCCCCAGCTTCGTGCGAGACTGCTAGCGGTAGGGCTGGTCGATGCCAAGGCTGCTTTGTAACCGGTCGCCGAAAAGTAACGTTATATTATATCAATTGTTGCTGATTTTGCGAGTCTCTCGTCGGTAGGCGACTCGTCTATAGCCGAGAGGAATCCGAGTTGGCTTACAAAAGCCAGTGAAAGCGCAAGGACCTAGCTTGTGCAGCTCGCACAGATACCGTTGATTTCAACGATAGTTCGAGCCGGTTGAAATGCATGCTCGTCGGCGATCTTTGACAGGGATTTTTCCAGGGAGTTTGAGTGGACCTCTTCCACATGGCCGCACTCGGTACAGAGCAGATACTGGCTCTCGTGGGCGTGCTGGGGGTGATCGCAGGTTAGGTAAGACTGGGTTGATTCGATGCGATGAACCAGACCAACCCGAGTCAAGAAATCCAGGTGGCGGTAAACGGTCAGGGGGGCGATTTTGCGCCCTTGTCGATCTTCGAGGCGGGCAATGAGATCGTAAGCCGACATGGCTCCTTGCCCAGCAAGTAGTTCGGCGTAGGCCGCCAGGCGGGCCGCCGTGAGTCGCTCTCCCTGCTCTTGGCACCGTGCCTCAGCTAACTCCCGCCAGTGCGCAGAGATTTCCGCGCTCTCGACAGGGGGTTTGGGGGAGGCTTTGACCATAGCTATATTGTAACAAGCTGATTGAAGTTTGACCCTATCAGGGCTGACTTAGCTTCGCATCCTCCAGACGATAAATCACTCCATACTCGTCTGATTCAAGCAGCTTGAAGTGTCCTTCAACCACAATCGGATCCCAGCTCGCCTCGACTCCCTCGGGCGCCAGTACCTCCACGGCGCCCGCAGGTCCCCCCGGAATATGAAAGAAACAACTGGGGGGGTTGGATGTCAGCAAGAAGCGTCTTTGCAGCACATCTGGTTCCAGGGGCATCATGAATCCAGATAGTTTGGCGACTTTGTCATTTTGCGCTCGCACAGACTCCGCAAAGGTCACGCTAACGGAGTCTTCGAGATAGCGAATGCGGGCCTTCATCAACTCGCTCCAGGGGATACCTCCATCAACTTCAGGAGGTGTGGGATAGCCGGAGGCTTCAAGGCTGATGACGTTGACGATCAGTTTTTGGGTGGCGTCGCCAACGCTTACGGTCACCTGATCGAGGGCCATGGTGCCCCCGATGATGGCGAAGTCCAAAGTCCCCGAACTGTCGGTAACAGATCGAGACGCAACCTCTTCCGGAGGGAGTAGCTCGCTTCCTCCTTCAAGTTTGAAGCTGGGTTTGGCGCCGACGATGGGTCTGCCAGATAGATCTGTGACGATGACCGTTAGATAAGCGTAGTCCTGCTCCAGAAGATCGATGACGTAACGGCCCTGAGAGTCAGGGTAGCCAGTGTCCGAGTAGATGCCGATGCTAAAGTTCTCTGCATTCTCTACAGTGAGGGGCTCCAGACTGGCGTCTCCCGAACCCCAGTCGGTTGTGTCATCCATGCTTGGTGCATTGTCTTCATTTTCTTGAGCCTGAAACCCGGGTTCCTGGTTCAAGAGGGTGGCCGGGGAGGCAAACTCGACGGCTTCCCCGGATTCTTGCTCGGCACCAAGGAATATGGCCACTACGGCGAGGAGCCCCAAGGCGCCAGTTATTCCCATGCGAGCTGTTGCAGGTTTCATAGATTTGTCTCAGCCAAAGTGCGGGCAACATCGGTGCGGTAAGCCTGCATCGCAGGGATGGCGGCGGAGATCAAGCTTACCGCTAACAGGACGAGGAGCAACTGGGTTTCCGCCTCGGCCCAGTACAGATCCGCAAGACTCACGCCTCGCTGGGACTCCAGCCAGGCGCTAATGAGGATCATGGTGGAGTGGGCGAGGGAGAACCCCAGGGCGATACCGGCCATGGACAAAAGCAGTCCCTCGCTCAGCATGGCAAAAAACACCTCGATTTTTGTCGCGCCGAGACAGCGCAACATGGCCAGATCCCGGCGGCGGTGACGAAGGGATCCATACAAGGCGGCAAAAACTGACAAGCAGGCAGCCCCGATAAGCACCCAGGCGAAGGCTCGAAGACCGTCCAGGCCCAGGCCGACAAGACTTAGAAGACGGGCGATCTCCATGGGGGGCGCTGCGGCCTGGAGATTGCCCAGAGCGTTGATTTCTCGAGGCAGGCTCATGGCGGCGAGCGGCGTTCGATACCGCAGTAGCATCGCGGTTATCTCTTGCCCGTGAGCATCACCGTTTGTGTGAGCATTATGCTCTTCGTGCTCTTCGTGCTCTTCGTGCTCTTCGTGCTCTTCGTGCTCTTCGTGCTCTGGGTTCCCAGCCGTGTGCATGGTTTCAGAGTCGTGGTCCTGGTGACCGTGGAGATCCCAAACGCTCTCCAGGCTGGTCAGAATCAAGCGATCCACTACCGTGTTCGTAGGGGGCAGAACTCCAACCACTGTGTAAGGCTGTTCCGCATGCACGTGGCCCAGGTCACTCATACCGTGGGCGCCGCTGAAGCGGTCTCTTGGCTTAAGGCCAGATTCCTCAGCCACAGCGGCGCCGAGTACCGCCTCCATAGGGCGTTTCCAAGAGCGGCCCTCACGGACGGTGACATCGTAGAGGCCCAGAAACACGTCGTTCGTCCCCACGATGCGAAAGCCCCGGTAGCTATCCCCCAGGGAGAGCGGTGCCGCTAGCTCCACACGGTCATCATTGGCCCACGCCCGGGCATGGTCATAGGAGATGTTTCCCGTAGGCAGGTCGGCGTGATACACCGCCGAGAGGATAAGTTGGGTAGGGCTGCCCTTCGCCCCGAGCACCAGATCGATGCCCCGGGCATCGCGGGTGAGCGTGTCGGTAAAGCGTTCGCTGGCAAGAATCAGGATCACGATGCTCGCGGTGCCCAGGGTCATTAGCAGGATATTGACCGCTGAGGCTATCGGTGAGGCGCGCAGGTTCGCCCAGGCGAGTTGGAACCAGGTCATTTCGCCGCTCCCAGTTCGAAACCGGTGGCTAGGTGTTCGCGCACGCGGTGGTCGTGGGTGACCACCAGCAAGGCCGCGCCTGCTTCCTGGGTGGTCTGTTGAAGGAGGCCAAGGGTCTGGTGCGCGTTGGTATCGTCCAGGGCCGAGGTCGGCTCATCGGCGATAACCAGCGATGGTGCATGCACTAGAGATCTCGCTACCGCCACCCGTTGGGCTTGCCCATGGCTCAGGTCACTGGGTTTACGATGTCTGAGTTCCCATACATCAAGTTGCTTGAGCAGGGTTTCGATGCGTGACCTGTCTCGTTGAGTTCTGGACAGTTTCTGCGCCAGGGCGAGGTTGTCCATAACGGTCAGGGCGGGCAGCAGGTGAAAGCGCTGAAAGACGAAACCAATGTGTTCGCCTCGAAAGCGATCGCGCTGACTCTCGCTCAGGGACCCCAGGTCCTCACCAAACACTTCCACCGACCCTTTTTCCGGTGCCAACAAGCCTGCTACCAGGTGGACAAAGGTGCTTTTACCGCAACCGGAAGGACCGATAATCGAACAGGCCTGCTGGCTTTTCAGCTCAAACTTGTCGAAGGCCAAAACGATTTCGGCGCCATAGGAAAAAGCCAGATTGGTTACCCGTACGGCCAAGGGTGGACTCGGGTTTGGGTCTTGGGCTGCAGATTCTTCCTGCCTGGAACTCATGTTCATCCCATTAGCTAAGGGAGCGTGGCACTGTTTGCCGACTCTCCTAAATGGTGGGTCTCAAGAAGTTGAAGCCTGGCCAGCGTTACTGATGCCGACACCGAAGCCAAGCATGTGATTTGATATATTGTAACTTCAAATGCTTTGTTCCCGAGGGGGCATGGAAGTTCCCCGCTGCCTCTCCTATCGCGCTCCTGGTTTGCCAAGGTAGGAGTTCGTATCCGAAGCAGTTTATGGAGTCGATGGTGATGGTAAAGGCGTGAGAGCCTACGACGAGCCAGAAAACGCGCGTATTCGAAGCCTGGATTTCCTGCGCGGAGCCGCGATTCTGGGAATGCTCGTGGCCAATATCCCATGGCATGCGGGCGATAGCATGTCGCGAGTACAGGACCCGGACTTGCCCAGTGTCACGGCCTGGCTTCTGCAGTACCTAGTGTTTGACCAGCGGTTCATGCCGATCTTCTGTATGTTGTTTGGTGCCAGCGCCTTACTTTTGGTGTCGCGGCCCAGCACCCCGGCACCCTTTGCCTCGTTTTTCCTAACCCGGATGCTCGTTCTGTTTTTTCTGGGTGTGCTCCACGCCTACCTGCTATGGCCGGGCGACATACTGATTACTTATGCCGTTTGTGCTCCGTTTCTGTTGCTTGCCATCAATCAGAGCGCCCGTCGCTTGCTGCTGTTGGGTCTTGCCCTTAAGGCTGTGGATGTTCTGTTCGCCGAATGGCCACAACTCTACGAGGCGACGCTGTATCGGATCCTCTTCGAAGGCTGGGTGGCCTACGGGGATCCGCCGTCGTCAATCGGGGAAGCCTACGCGGGATCTTATTCTGAGTTATTGGCATTCAACGCCTGGCGCAACCAATTCCTTCAGTGGACGGCGCTCCCGGAGTTTCGTATCTGGAATGCCCTCGGGTTTATGTATATCGGCATGGCCATGTATCGACTGGGAGTGCTTCAGGGTGCTAAGTCTCCGGGCTTCTATAAAAAGATGCTGTTCCTCGCTCTTGTGCCCGGAGCTCCGTTGGTGGTGTACGGGGTGATAAGTCGAGTTGGCATCAATCCTACCGTGGGCGTCTACCTGGGCTTCACCCAAGAACTGCCATACCGAAACCTAAGTTTCGCCATCGGTTGTGCCACCACCTCGTTTGCCATGCTGGCCGCGTTGCAGTTGGTATTTCAACGGTGGGCAGGAAGGGTGACCGAACCCATTGAGCGTGTGGGTCGTATGGCGTTAACCAACTACCTGCTGCATTCGTTGATTTTTGTTGGTGTCTTCCATGTATTTGGCCTTCTACCTTTCGACGCGCTGGACCATGACGTGTTGCTGTTCCTGGTGCTATTGACCTGGGTGTTCCAGATAGGATTAAGCTGGTGTTGGTTGTCTGCCCACGACCAGGGTCCCATCGAATGGATCTGGCGTCGTATATCGTTGCAGTTGTTCGCGATGAAAGGGCATTGATCCATTGCCGTCTCCTGTTGTTTCCACATCGAAAGTTTGGTTGACCTGCATCAACGCGATACCTGAGAGGCGCATGCTTCACTGAGGCCCTCATAAAATGAGGTGCTCACAGAAATCCAATGGGCCCCCGATACCTTCGCCGGTCTGCGATCACCCTACGTAAGAGTCAGTATTCGTTAAGCCGATTCGCAACATGCCGTTCCCGAGGAGCCCTTGGTGCAGTTCCATCGAAATCCGGTTTTTGGCGGTGCTTCCACCGAAGGCCTATGCCCTTAACCCGGATCGTGACCTCCGCCTGACCCTGCAGATCCCGCTAGGTTAGGAAAAGGAGCTGTTGCCGGTGTTATTGGGCTCGCTCTGAACACCCAGGGATCGAAAGAGGCCTCATTTCGAGTGTCCGGTGAGTCACCTTATTGGGGAAATCCAATTCAAACCCAAGGCTTATGAAAGAACGACGGGAGACTTTAAACAATGCTAACGACATCCATTTTTCCGGGAAGATACGTTCAAGGAGCACACGCTCTGGCGTCCCTTGGCGGCGAAGTAAGCCGCCTCGCCGACACTGCGCTGGTACTTGTTGATGGCTACGTGGCCGAGCAATTACGCGAGGCCTTGCTGCCTGGGCTTTCGGACCTTCCCCATCGCCTGGAGACCTTCGGTGGGGAATGCAGTCAGGATGAAATAGACCGCCTCGTCACCTTGGCAAAGTCCGATGAGACAGGTGCGATCGTCGGTGTGGGAGGTGGCAAGGCCATGGACACGGCAAAGGCCGTAGCTCATGAACTGGACCGTCCTGTAGTGATAGTGCCGACCCTCGCATCCACCGACGCTCCCTGTTCAGCGCTGTCCGTGATCTATACGCCCGACGGCCAGTTCGAGCGCTATCTGGTATTACCGCGTAACCCCGATGTGGTCGTGGTTGATACGGCTGTCATTGCTCGTGCGCCGGTTCGCTTCTTGGTCGCTGGCATGGGCGATGCTCTGGCAACCTGGTTTGAGGCGGAGAGCTGTCGTATACGCAGGGCAGCGAACATGACTGGAAGGCCTGGAACGATGACAGCCTATGGGCTTGCCCGCCTTTGCTATGACACCTTGCTCGAACACGGTCGCGCGGCCCGCACCGCCGCCGAGCAGCGGGTTGTTATCCCGGCGCTGGAGCATGTCGTCGAGGCCAACACGCTACTGTCGGGCCTGGGTTTCGAGTCCGGTGGCCTCGCAGCCTGTCATGCGATCCACAATGGCCTGACAGTTCTTGAGGAGACGCACGCTTACTGGCACGGAGAAAAGGTCGCGATCGGCGTACTGGCAGCTCTTTTTCTGACGGACGAGTCC
>DIYG01000109.1:107240-113629 GCA_002428935.1 Halieaceae bacterium UBA6060 | reverse complement strand
TTCGTCGACGACCCCATCGGGTAGTCCCAGAGCGTCTCACCACCGGAAGGCGTGCTACCGCCAAATGGGTCCGTGCCGGCCTGGTACTCCAACCAGTTCGGGAAGCCGTCGCTATCGTTATCCAAGGCTCCGTCTGCACTGTTCAGCGGATCGAGTAAACCGCTACTGCCTATCTCAAAGCCATCGGAGATACCGTCATTATCTGTATCCGGATTCGTCGGATCGGTGAGATACGTGAAGGTCTCATCGGCATCGGGTATACCATCGCGGTCACTGTCTACCGAAGCACCTTCGCTCGCACTAAGGGGATCGGTACCGGCAATCCATTCCCGACAGTCACTCACCCCATCACTGTCCGTATCATTCACATCCAGGTAATAACCGCACTGGTTCGCCGTGTTCCCGTTGTTACCCCCCCAACGTGGCCAACCACCCTTCGCAAGACCCGTCGACGCACCCACCAAGGCATGCAACTTACCGTCCTCGGTACCCACATACACCACGCCACGGTCATCCACCGTCACGCTCGTCAGCACTCGACTGCCCAAGTCACGGGACCACTCCACAGCACCCGTCAGCGTCGACACCGCATACACCACGCCATCATCAGAGCCAAACAATACGCGACCCTGGTCATCCAACGCCGCCGTACGACGAATCGGCCCCCCTACCGGCAAGGTCCAACGCACTGTCCCATCCGCATTCAACGCATAGAACGTACCGTTCATCGTGCCCACATAGACGCTGCCATCCGCACCCACCACCGGTGAGCCTTCCACATCTCCATCCATCAACAACCGAGGCCAGGCCGCTGAGCCATCCGGTGCAAACGCGTACAGATAATCGTCTCGACCACCCACATAAATCCGACCATCCGGTGACAAGGCCGGGTTACTCGGCACATCCACGTTGCCACCAAAGTGGTAGTTCCACAGCTCAACACCGCCTGAGGTCCAGACCTGCAGGGTATCGCCTTCACCTCCACCATCGATTACACCGTAAATGCGACCATCAACGCCCACCGACAGCTTGTTGCGCGCTGATCGGGTCGTAATAGATGACGTCGTTCGAACCGCCCACTGCTCTACATTACTTGGACTAATAGCCCGCAGAAACGCGTAGTAACCCTCACCTACGTAGATCGTGCCATCACTAGCCAACGCCGGATAACCATATCCGTTATCGCGAACAGCTATGGGACGATCCCAAGACAGGACACCCGAAGAATCAAAGGCCGTCAGACGACCCGTCTGGCGATCCACAAAATAAGCACTCCCATCCAACGCCACAGCCGGCGCATCGTGAATGCTCGTGCGATCATCGCGCAGCACATCAACCCGCTCACCCACGCGATTAAGCACCGAGATGCCAGCGCTACCCGCATCCGATACATAAATCTGACCCTGGCTATCCAACGACACGGGCGCTGCCGCCGAATACGGATTCGTCGACGACCCCATCGGGTAATCCCAAAGTGTCTGACCATCTTGGGGTGTGCTACCGCCAAATGGGTCAGTTCCGGCTAGATACTCAATCAAATTGACGAAACCGTCGCCATCATCATCAGCGTCAGCATCGGCTGAATCCAGGGGGTCAAGCTGGCCAATATTGGCAACCTCATAACCATCAGGCATACCATCTCCATCCGAGTCAGGATGAAGAGGATCAGTTCCATAAATGGAAAACTCATCCGCGTCCGGCACCCCATCGTTGTCTCGATCTAACGAGTCAGCGTCACTTGGATCCGCAGGATCTAGGCCAAACTGCACCTCAAAACCGTCACTTAGGCCGTCCATGTCTGTATCAAAGAGTGATGGGTCAGCACCCCAGGCCGCCTCACGCGCATCGCAGAGCTCATCAGCATCTACGTCTGCGCACACTCGATAACGGCCTATATATAGCGAGCTGTTAGCGGTGAGAAACACCAGTTCTTCATTAGCATGAATACCAGTGCCGTCGTCGTCACTAAATGCACTGAAATCGAGAATATCGCGCACCACAGGATTCATGGGGTCCGTGATACCCGTGAGCGGCACACCGTTCACGAAAAACCGGTCAGCGCCGATGGCTAGATCTCGGGCAATGGTCACGTCAAAAAGTAACCCGCCATTGGCTTGCGGCGTAGACGGCCCCAGAACGGGATTGTCGGGATCGGTGATATCCAAGGGCGTAAGACTGCGAGTGTAGTCGGCCAGCAGAGCGGTAGAGCCCTGCATCGCCACATCCCTGACGTTACCTCCGCCTACAAACGCGCGCGCAGTGAGTGCTGTAGGGGTTGAGGCGTCAATCACCTCAAGGCCCGTCGTGCCTTCCGCAACGACCAACTGTTTACTGACCGGATCAATTGCCAAGCCAACAGCATCTGCCATGGTCGGCGAGATGCTCAACTGCGTTGGGGCCGTCCAATCCGTAACGTCGAGGGAAAGAACACCGCCTGAACCATCAGCGACGTAGAGCGTTGAATCGTCGAGCGCAAGATCCTGTGCTTCGCCGATGGTATCGAAGCGCGCAACCTCTGATGGCACGAGGTGATCGGTGACATCGAGGACGATGACGCCTTGCAGGTCTGCCGCAAGTATCACATGGGTGCCGCTAACCACCACGTCATGGACATTGGGGGCGGCAAAGGTACTGACTAAGCTCGGCGAAAGCGGGTCGCGAACATCCACGATAGACAGACCTGCGTCATGAACAACATAGGCGTAGATACCCAAGTCATTCACCGCAACGTTATTCGCAGGACTGCCTATGGCAAACTCTGAAATCGCCTCCGGGCTAAAACGGGTTACGTTGATCGGAATATCACGCGTTTCGTTGCCATAGCTAGCCGTAATGGTGCAACTACCCGCCTCTGAGAGATAAACCTTGCCGGGCTCGGTGGGACCGCCGTTACAAATCAGCAGGTCACTACTGGTGAAGTCTGTGTCTGCGGTAACGTCAATGATTTCTCCCGAGGGTAGCTCCGCAGATGCCGCTAGTTGAACGAATTGCTCGCCGTCGACGGTGTTTACAACGAAATCGATGTTGCCGGGCAGCACCTCATAGGCAACGATGGTCGATGAAATATCGCCATCAGCGGGATTGCTGGGGTCCGTGCCATTGGCAAACTCAACGCCATCACTAACGCCATCGCCATCGGTGTCCGTGAGTAAAGGGTTAGATACGAATCCATCAACGCCCGGGAGGACTTCTTCTCCGTCATTGACCCCATCGCCATCGGTGTCCGCCACCAAGATACCCGTGCCAAGCTGCGCTTCTTGGTGGTTAGGCAAAAAGTCGCCATCCCAGTCTTCAAGCCCATCGATACCATCGTTAGGGTCTAGCCCCAGCGCGACCTCGATGTCATCGGCGATACCATCGCCATCGGTGTCACCAGAGGTAACAACACTAACGGTCACTAAGGCGATTACACCATCTTTGCGCACGGTCAGTAATGAGGCTCCCGCACCTCTTGCGATAACCTCTCCCAAACTATCTACAGTGAACACCGCAGGGTTACTGGACGTGAAATTCACCCCCTCGGTGACGAGAAGATTACTGACACTTGGATAATCCGCTTCAACGCTAAGACGAGACGAGTCACCCACACTCGAGAATAGAACATCCCCCCCGACCACGCGCAGCGCGGTCGGCACGGGGGCCGCAACGTTAAGATAAAAAGGTCCAACATCCGTTCTTTGGTTAGTCTGGACAGTGAAGTAGTCCGTCTCACCGGTAATAGTTTCGCCATCACGAACGCAGGTTGCTCGCGCGCGAACGCTCCCCATCGAGGAAGGGATATTTGACATCTCGAAGGAGCCGTCGGACTCGGCAGTAACAGTTCGATTTAGGATAGATACAACGCAGCTTTGGTTGAGCGTCAGTATCGAGGCTTGTGCGCGCGTCTCGAGAGGCAGTAACGCCACAAATATGGCCGCGACGGAGACCGCCAGTTGAATAGGGTTACCAACGCTAAAGATTCGCTTCATTTAAAACCCTTACTGACAAAATATTTGAGAACTAGAGCGCTGGAAGAAAGTAACGCTGGGCCATACGACAAACGTGCAGAGCTAGGCCTATGCTGAGAGCCCAGGTATCCAACTTTCGGGGAAATCAACTGGCAGCATTGAAGAATAGCCGGGTGCGCTATGCGGCTGGGCAATCCAGAACCGATCCTCGCAAGAGCGAATGAAGTCAATTCATACCCCATATGCAACTGCGCACCCCCGCTGCAAGTACCACAGAGCACTGCCTGAAATACGCGTAGAGACAGGCTCAAATCATTGGCGTTGGGGAAGAAGTGTTATGGGCGCCGCCGCAGTTAGCTTTCTCGCACCGCTAGCAAGGCACCACAGTTTTTGCTCCGAGCTCTGACTCGGTTTTTATCTACCCCCTAAACCGCATATCACCCATTCAAGTGTTTCTAGGCAGAATGGGACATCGGCAACAGCTTGGCTTTCTTTACGTTGAAAGCTCTGAAACGATGCGATTTGCCTATTAGTGAGAGACAAAACCACATACCGCTACCTACCTATGAATGTATCAGACCCAATCATCTGTTCAACTATTTTTGTACTGTTTTTATGAATTTTTTATTTCATAAAGAAATCTCTTTTTATCGCTTGGATTGAGTTGCTTTAGAGGGACAGGCACCTAGAGTGCTTGAGAGTGCTTTAGAGGAGTGCTTTAGAGGGACAGGCACCTAACTTCCATCACATTCGACGATTCTCTAGCCATCAACCCGCAAAGCATGGATAGATACCGACACCGGAATGCCAATCGGGTAACCCACCATGCCAAGACCTAGAAAGCTTCTCGTACGCCGAGAGGAAACCAGGTTCTATCACTGCGTTTCACGGTGCGTTCGTCGCGCCTTTCTTTGTGGTCAGGATCATGCCTCCGGAAGATCGTACGAGCATCGCAGACAGTGGGTCGTGGACCGACTCGAAGTTCTCGCCACGCTATTTGAGATCGACATCTGTGCCTACGCCATAATGAGCAACCACTATCACTTGGTTGTGCGTTTGGGCGATAGCGGGCATCTGTCGGACGACGAGGTGATAAAGCGATGGTTACATTTGTTTCAGGGTCCATTACTTGTTCGCCATTACCAGGCTGGCGAACCATTGACTCAAGCCGAACTCGTTAGTGTGCGCGACATAGCCTCTGTATGGCGTAAGCGTTTGAGTGATTTGAGTTGGTTTATGAAATGCTTGAACGAACCACTTGCTCGACGCGCGAACCAGGAAGACAAGTGCAGCGGTCACTTCTGGGAGTCTCGGTTTAAAAGCCAAGCCTTACGAAGCACCCCTGCCTTGTTGGCGTGCATGGCCTACGTCGACCTAAACCCTATTCGAGCAGGCATGGCCAAGTCCCTTGAGGCATCAGACTACACAAGTATTCAGGCACGAATTAAGAAGCCGCTAAGCCAAATTGGAGACTTCGACGAGTCTGCAAGCGGCCGCCATGCAGAGCCAGCGCCTACACATGCCGCAACAAATACTCCTGGACTACTCGAATTCAAACATGCGTACACTCGAGAAAAGCATCACATCCACTGCTCGTTTCGCGATTACCTAGCATTGGTAGATTGGACCGGAAGGCGCATTATGCCGAACAAGCGAGGCCGCATCGCTCCCGCTACTCCTTCAGCACTAGAACGCTTAGGACTCCGCAATAGTCATTGGATGCAAATGAGTACCGATTTCGAAGCGCAGTATGTACAACGTTCTACCTGCGTGAACACAAGCTAAAGAAGCTACTCTCGTGTTAGACATATGGCTTGTAGCTCGCGCCGTTTGATCCGATTAGCTTTCAATTACTCAAAAGACTGTACTGCCAGACACCTAACGCAAAGCTCCGTAGGGCTTCACAGCGAAGGAATGTTCTGTTCACTCAACGCCTTCGTCCCTAGCGCTGGTAGTTCCCACATCTTCATATGCGTGTGCCTGCAAGCGCAGGCCGTAAGGTGCATCAACGCTCTCAAATACTGCAACATCGTCTTGCTTCAGATCTTGATCGCCAGTAGCGGAGTAATGATGTCATCGCAGTGTCGAGAGGCATCAGTCATACACTACTTTGAGTGCCTGTCCCTTGGGCACCTTCTCTCTAGGGACCGGAGGAGTGAGAGGAGTGAGTGCCTGTCCCTCATTGCTCTGTCGCTGTGGCCCTTTCCTCTGGCACCTTTTGAGTGCCTGCCCCCCTAGCTCCTGCTGACTCCCGAGTGCCTGTCCCTGTGGCCTTTCCTGAGTGCCTGTCCTACTGGCACCGCTGTGGCTCTCCCTGCTAACTACTCCCCTCTTTTTGAGTGCCTGTCCCTTGGGCACTTTCAAGGGGCATCAGTCATGCATTACTTTGAGTGCCTGTCCCTGTGGACCCTCCTGACTCCCTGACTCCCGAGTGCCTGTCCC
>DIYG01000109.1:0-107101 GCA_002428935.1 Halieaceae bacterium UBA6060 | reverse complement strand
CTGACTCCCGAGTGCCTGTCCCTGTGGCTCTGCTCCTGCTGACTCCCGAGTGCCTGCCCCTGTGGCTCTGCTCCTGCTGACTCCCGAGTGCCTGTCCTATGGGCTCTTGCTTCTTCTCTCTAGGGACCAGAGGAGTGAGTGCCTGTCCCTCATTGCTCCTGCGGCCCCTCTCTATACCTCAAAGATCGCAAAAAGCGGCAAATACATTACTAAAATAGCGATGAGCAAAGAAACGATTGATAGCACTGCATTGACGTAGATTAAACGCTCGTAGTGCTTTTTTCTCTGGCCCGTCAAGGTGCTGATGAATATGAATACGGTAAGGCCAGAAAAACCAACCGCAAAGAAAACGCTATAATCCATACACAACGTTGTTAGGATCGGAAGTTCTTCAGTGTGATCATCGAATGATCTTGACAATACGACGACCACCATGTGCGCTGCAACATAGCAGGTAGAGGAAAATAGCGCGACAACCAGAAGTAAGGCGTTCATAAGATCATAGGTTCACAGTCTTTTTGACCAAAACAGAAATATCTTGGGATAAAGGTAACCGAGTACAGCACCAAAAACACACAGCAGTACTATTTCAACGAACGACTGTTTGTTTAATTCTATTCCCGATAACACGCTCAAGTAGCACATGTACAAAAACAAACCAAATAGAGAGCCAAAAAATGCGCTGATTAGTCTTTCTAGTGTTTCCATAAGTATCTATTTCGACTACGCGCCAGTGGTTTTACATATTTGCGTCGGAAAATCCGAATTCTTGAACTTTCGCATCGACTGAATCAGCTTTTCGCGCGCCCCCATCGCGGCAGGATGAAAATCTATCGCTTTCTTTAATGCGAGACCGAGGAACTCATAGTATCCGCTGCCCAGTCTTCTTCTGGTAATCGTCGGTGGTTTTGCCTCTAGATCCACAGTATGTGAATGCTCAACCGCGACTGAACCACTGACGTGCCACGAATTCCCTTTGCAACTATCGAAACAATTAATAGAGAAAGTTACTTTACCTCTTAACGTCACTGTTACGGATGTCTTAGTAAAACTGGGTATTAAGGCCGCCTGAGAGTAATCGGGAGGACTTTGCCAAGTGCCTACAGGCTCCAGACCATTTTGATCCATAAACGCCAAAGGACTAGAGAAAGCATATAGATAGGTATTGGGACCGCCATCCAACCCAATTGGATCGGACTGCGCATACCTTCCCAGACTTGGCTCATAGTCCCTATAGTAGTTGTAACTTAAACCACTCTCCCCATCAAAATACTGCCCCGGAAACCGCAATCCAATCGACAAATCGATCGCAGCACCCGCCGCCAACACCTCGTCCACCCCATCTCCAAAAGCGCCACCCAACCAACGCCAGGCGACCGCCCCACTACTATCCGTTGCCACTCTGGGCGTATCCAGATGATCCGAATGAAGAGCCAACAAATGCGCGTCTTGAACAGCCCCCCCGCTACCATAGCGAGTTTGCAGTAAGCCTACAGGTGTTGAATCCATCCATACGAAGTCCCGATGGACCCGTAACTGCCCCATCGAGCTATAGATGGACTCCGACACAATCTGCCCACCGAGACCAAAGGTCAGCACCGTCAGGTAGCGGTCGTTCTCGTTCACAAGCACCTTGGCGCTGCGTTGCCCCAAGCCGTTGTAGCGATATTGCGCTATCGGACCACCCTCAGAGTAGCTCGCCATGCGATTGCTTGCTCCGTAGGACCAGGTACCTGCACCATGAGTAATCGTGTTACCCACGGCGTCGTAGGTGCGCGTTACCCCATCGCTGGATACCAGGCGGTTACTACTGCCGCTATAGGTGTTTGACTGCAACGTGGTACCGGTGCTCACATCGGTTTTAGACAAACGGTTACCCACCGCATCATAGGCGTACTCCAGGTCCTCCGTCGTATCGGTCTCTTGCGTCAGACGGTGAATCGCATCGTAATCGTAGGTCGCCGATGCGGCGCTGTTAACGGCGTCTGTAATGCCCGTAATGTTGCTGTTCAGGTCGTAACCAAAGCTCTGACCCAAGGCCCCCGGCACATCATTGGTACTTAGGCGCCAGTCGCTATCAAAGGTGCGATTCAAAGTCAGCCCATTGCCGAAGGTGCCCGTTTGCAGCCGCCCAAAAGCTGAATAGCCAATGGCACCCAGAACGCTGTTGGTGGCGGCCCCCGTATCGGTGTCGTAGGTGGCGTCAATAGATGCAATGCGACCGTGGACATCGCGGGTGTAACTCACCTGCGCGCCTGACGGATAGGTAATGCCCGTAAGTTGATCCGCCGCATCGTAGGCATATTGAGTGGTTAAGGTGAGCGCTGAACCGAATACGCCGGTAATCTCCTGCCGCGCTTCGATCAGGTTTCCTCGATCATCGTAGCGGAACTGCGTCGATCCCGATTCATCTGTCATCGATGTGAGTCGGCCCACACCGGCGTTATAGACGTTATCGTCGGGTGTCAGATCCTGTTGATCGTAGATGTATACGACGTTTTGATTCGGCTGAGAGATGTAAGCCACGGTCGCCAGGCGATTGATGGCGTCGTAGGTATATTGGGTCGTAACCCCCCGAGCATCCGTCATCTGGATCACATTGCCAGCTTGATCATAGGCGTAGGTGGTGACCCCCGTATCAGGACTCACCCGACGAATCACTTCGTTGTGCTCGTTGTATTCGTAGCTCGTGCTCAGAGAGCGAGCGTCCGTAACCGACGCCACGTTGTCGCGGGGATCATAGCTGAGCTGCGTGACATGGGTGAGCGCATCTTCACTGCGCACCAGACGATAGAGCTCGTCGAATTGCTGCCCTGTGGCCCCACCTTTTGGATCGATCATGGTGCTTTGGCGGTCTTCGGGCCCGTAGGCGTAGCGCGTGTTTTGTCCCTCGGCACCCAAAGATGAGGTGAGACGACCCAGGTCGTCGAAGACCTGCGTCATTTGCCCTACGAGCGTACCACTTGCATCGCGAATTCGTTCTTCGGTCCGATTGCCCGCAGTGTCAACGGTGTATTCCAGTCGATCACCAACGCTGTTCTGGATAGCTGTTAGGCGGCGGGCGTCGTCGTACTCCAACGTCAGGGAACTACCATCGGGTGAAGTAATCTGCGTCACAAGACCATGGAGGCTATATCCATAGGTGGTAACCAGATTTCCCGCCCGGGATTGCACCGTGCTGCTAATCAGCCATCCCCGGTCATTGTAGGTGAGCACCGTTTGCACGCCGTTGGCGTCGACTACTCGCCCCGGCAATCCATAGTCGTTGTGGTCGTGAAGCTCTGAGCGGTGACCCAGCGCATTAACCACAGCGGTTAAGTTGCCAGCGGAGTATTCGTAGAGGGTGACATCGTTTACGTCGGTTCTCGGGCCGTCTACGCTTCTAACGTTGCCTTGGGAATCGTAGCTGTACCTCCAGACGCGATCTCCTACGGTTACACTTCTGAGGCGCCGCGAGCTGTCGTAGCCATATGTGATCGTTCGCCCAGGTTCGCGTACTTCAGCCCACTGTTGAGATCCTTCTGCCCAATCAGTTTCCGTGATTCGTTGCCGGGGCGTGCCTGCAGCCTCGGTGCGACGAATCTCAAGCCCGCGATCGTTGTACTCGTGGAGCGTAACCACGCCGTTCCGGTCAGTTTGTTTGGATACGAAGAAGGGAAACTCCTCCGAATACTCGTAGGTTTTCACAGTCTCGGGGGTATTGAGAGTCGCCAGATCCCGGACTTCCAAGAGTCGCTCTGCACCTAGAACTCGGTCATAGGTATATTGCGTCTGCTTGCCGTATTCGTTGGTAAACAACACGGTGTCTACGGTAGGACGGCTAAACTCTACTCGTCTAACGCCACCGATATATTCTGATGAGGTGGCTCGACCAACCCAGTCGTAGCTCCAGGATGCGTAGCGCACACCCTCTTCGTCGGTAATGCCTGTTAAAGCTTGTGGTCTCGCCGGGGACTCGTAGTGGTAGGTTTTGAAGGTTCCCCCTGGGTAGGTCACTCGAGTAAGCCTACCCTGAGCGTCGTAGTCGTAAAGGTACTGCAGGCTGCCAACATCTACCTGGGTCATTTGGCCGTTGCCGTTTAAGCGAATCTCCAGGCTTCGATTGCGGCTATCAGTAACCGTTATGACATTCCCAGCGTAGGACAAATCCTGACTGTAACCTTCGGCGTTGGTGCGGCGAATCAGACGACCCTGTGCATCATAAGACTCTGTGATACCAGAGCGATCTCGATATACCCAGGTTACGCTGCCCTGATTGGCGTACTCCAGCGTTGCGGCGCTGGTGTGGAAATCGCCAAACGTCTGTCCGGATCGAGTAGATAACAATTCTTCAAAAGTTGGCAGTTGCGATGTGTCGGGTGGTATGCCAAAGGCAGGATGCTCATGAAGGGGGAACACCAGTACCTCTCCATCCGCGCGACGCATCTGTATTTCATAGGTACGAATGGTGGCATAGGCGTCCCAACCGCCATTGTAGGTGGTTTCTGAATCTCTCGTTTCTAGCGATACATTACTTGAGTAACCGTGATTAAAGCCCACAGACCAGCCCGGAGACTCCGACGATGAGAGGCTGTTGTAGTTACGCTCTATACGCAGGGGGAACCGCCCAGGGCCTTCGTAGTCCACTTCGTATTGAAGCTTGTTCCCCGTTGAAATGAGGATCGGGTTGCCTCGTTGCTTGTCTTTGCAATCTACGCAGGCATTGTTCGAGTTTCCTCCTCCTGACGCCGCGTCACACTCATCTTTCTTGCAAGGCTTGGTGGGGAGCTTTTCTCCGCCGGCTTCGCCATTGTTATCGGGCTGGCTACCGCAATGCCAACCAGCTTTAACCACACCAACACCGGTGTTGCTCTCAACTACCGAGCCCGTATCACTAACAGTCCCCAAACCGATGGCAACAAACTCCTCCAAGTCGTGATCGAAGGAATACATCTCTACCTGCGCACCCGGTGCATGGCCATCCACGTTGGGCAGGGAGAGCTTTGCCGGAGGATCAAAGCGTGTACCTGCCGGCTGAATGGTGACAATGAACTGTGGCTGCATACCGTTCGGTGGCGCCATGGGTACTTTGTTGGCGTTCACGGGGGTTACAGACAACAACCCTTCATTGCTACCATCCGGAAAGGTGACAGAGCCAGCAGCGACTTCAAGTTTGAAGCCCGGCACTTCAGGTAACGTCAGCTCTGTGTCTTGTGCGCCCACCATCACCGCATTCGCAGTATCCAACGCGACCAGGTAAACAGGGGCTGGTAGCGGGTTGTCGATGCCCGCCACGGTGAAGGCATTTACGCTCAGAGTGGGATACTCACCCGCCGCCAGGGCGGTAGAGCCGTCCACTTCAAGGTGTACTGGCCCTACGGGCACTTCCGTGATGCGGAACTGCCCCTGGGCGTCTGCCACGGCTTCGCGCACGGGTGCCGCCGTGGTTCGCACCCTCACTCCCGGGAGAGGGTTTCCTAGATTGTCTTCGATCAATCCACTGATGGTAGTTGCACCGGGATCCCCTGCGATAAAGGCACTGGCCGAGAAACCGGCAGACACAATGCCACCGTTGGAGCTATTCGGGTCGGGATTGAGCAGCACGGCTTCGACTCGCTGTCGATCAAAGCCAGTCACACCACCCAGGACCCAGTTAGCGCTGGCACGACCGTCACTATCGGTAGTCACCGTCAAGCTGCTGGGGTTCCCGTTCTCAAGGAAGTGTCCACCGCCACCTAAAACGTTGAAACGCACTTCGCTATTGGCCACTACGTTCGCACCTGCATCCGTAACGACCACCGTCAAAGGCTGTGGCAGTACCTGATACACGCCCCCGCGTTGATCATCGCCGGTGTTAACACTGATTTTGTTCCCCGGTACACCCATGGCCGATGCCGAGAACACTACTTCCGTTGCGTAGCCCACCACCTGGGCGCGCACTTTGTGATTCCCGGCACCCACACGCTGACCAAGTCGAAACTGCACCTGGGCCAAGCCATCAGAGCCCGTGGTTACTCGCAGGGCCCGCTCTTCGCTGCTGGATCCGGCGGACACGTAGCCAGAACCTTGCGTCACACGAAACAGCACATCGGCGCCAGACACGTCAGCCCCGGAGGCGTCCGTCACGCGCACGGACAGTGGTTGAGCGAGTAGATCATTGATACTCGCCGACTGGGCATCACCGCTTACGACTTCCAGCTCAGGGCCTGTGGGCACTTGATAAGTCAAGGTAATTGCGGTATTCGCCGTGTTTCCCACCTGGTCTTGCGCCTGTACGTTAAGCGTATTCAAGCCCGGCGTGAGGGGTATGTTGGACGCCACGTAGCTTCGGTTGCTAATGGTTGCTCCAACCCCGTTCACCGTCACCACAGCCTGAGACTGCTCTACGGTGCCGCGTACGATGTCGTTGATAAGGCCCGTCAGGTTTATGGTGTCGGTGTAAACGGTTTGCCCATCTTCATGAGATTCAATCGTTATGTAGGGCGGTGTGAGATCCAGGCTCACAGTGATGGTCGCGGTGGTAACTTCACCAGAATCCGTGACCATGCGCGCCGAAATCGTGTTGTGCCCTTCTTCTAGAGGCACACTCGCCGAGAACGTGCTGCCCCCGGTCGAGACAGGAACCCCGTTTACCGTTAGTGCTGTGGCATCTGGGTCCAACTGGCCACTGATGGAAATCGGGCTTGCACCCACCGTAGTTAGAGACGGCGGCGAGTCGATGGACAAGACAGGCAAGGAACTGCGCGCGGGGTCATTGGGAAACGGATCAGATTCATTGGGCACGTTGTCGCCATCGCGATCTAAATCAGCTACATCCCCAATACCGTCACCGTCCAAATCACTAGATTCGGTCGGGTCGTCGGGAAAGAGATCAGCGGCGTTGGCGACACCATCACCATCGCGATCAGCATCGCTATTGTTTCCAATACCGTCGAAGTCCGTGTCTTCCCATTCCGTCGGGTCGTTAGGGAACACGTCCTCGCTATCAACGTAACCGTCGCCGTCTGTGTCGCGCTGGGACGCGGAGCAACCGGCACTATCAGCGGATTGCCCTGCGGGGGTTCCGGGGCAAGTATCAACGGAATCGGCTATGCCATCGGAATCGGCATCACCATCTTCTACATCAGCGGTAAGTGGGTCTGTGCCGCGGAAGTACTCTTCCGTGTTAACGAATCCGTCGTTATCGGGATCGTCCTGCCCCGTGTAGGTGGCGATGCCGCCGAAGTTCGTGAATTCCCAGGCATCGAACAGACCGTCGTTGTCGCTGTCATCGCTGGCGGAATAGACGGTGACATCAACCTGATCGGAATACTGTGTTGAGATTCCACCGCCGTCCGTGAGGCTCAGCACTGCGGTCCAGGTATAGGTCTGGCCAGGATCGAGCAACGTCACGCTGGGCGTCGCCGTAGAAGACGAAACGATATTGGGCGGATTGACCGAGGATCCGCTTAGCCAACTCCAGGAATATAGGTAGGAGCCGCCGTTCAGATTGGTGCCGGATCCGTCAAGGACGAGGGTATCGCCAGCAACACCGAATAGATCTGGGCCGGCGTTGACTTCGGGTGGCAAAGGGGGCGGTTCCTCCCCGATGGGGACAAACCTCACGGCATCGCCAACTACCGGCCCTAACTCATTGCTTAGTTCTACGTACTCAGTACCGTCTCCGCTAAACTCGTACTGGCCCAATAGATTCCATTGCCCACTTGCATTGACGTCCGTTTGATCGACAGGGAATTCTGCTTCTCCCGACGCGTGGTAGATCCGATACACGGCATTGTTTACGGTGCCGGGCTCAACGGCACTTTCCGGCACCGGTGCCCAGTAGACCTGAACTTCGTAGCTCCCCGGGGGTAAGCTGGGGACGGGCCAACGCATGTATCGCGCTGACCCCGTGACCGCCAATCCATCGACCTCCCGATACAGGCCAGACCAGGCCGGACTATCCGTCGGGTTTGATTCACTCCATACACCGACATAACCCACGTCGGGGGAGCCATCGTCGACTACATATTCGGCGGCGCCAGATTCGATTCGTATCGCGTCTGCGATAGTGGCAGATCTTCCCGATTGTGTGGCCTCAACTTCAACGTAATGCCCCTGATTCGGAGCAAGTTCGAACTGCCCCAGCAGATTCCAGACACCTGGATTTTGGGACTGATCGACAACGACCTCGCTGACACCGGTTGAGCCAGACACGCGATATTTTGCGGAGGTACTCTTGGTTCCGCCACCGGTCCACCAAGCCGACAAGTCATAGACATCTGCTGTTGGCACATCTAGCGTCCATCGGAATACATCGCCGGTCGTCGAAGACTCCGTATCTGCCCTCAGCCACGGAAACCGGCCGTCGCCCGAACCCCATGTGCCGGTAGCTACCGTATTGGCATCCTGATCATCTGCGACGATATCAACCCGGGGCAGGAGCTCTGCTGCTACATGTACTACGTGGCTTGCAACACCAGTGATTCCGTCAGCATCAGTAACCGATGCGCTAATGACATGGACGCCCTCACTAAGAACGACTAATGAGATACTGGCACCAGTCCCCAGGGACCCATCTCTATCCGACGACCAGATCAAACCGGAAGAAAGGTCGCCCTGTTGAGGGTCGACGGCAGAGGCTGTCAACGAGAGCGGATCGCCAACAGTGATCAGAGGAGCGGCCCCTGAGCTGTCTATGACCACCTCTGGACTCTGCGTGTCCACCCATTTGAACCAAACGGCGTCTGCGATCGCTCGACCGTTTTCAGCCGAAATCTCGACATAGCCTGTGGAGCCTCGGTTAAAGGTATAAGTACCCAGAAGTCGCCACTGATTAGCGCCCACAGTTTGATCGACGGTCAGCGTTTCTAGACCTGCAGCATGTGCGATTGTGAAAGGGACATTTGCTGACCTGCCACCAACGGACGGCCATCGGACGTAAACCTCGTAAGTCCCTTCTCTTCCAAGTTGAGGAGACCAGCGATACGTTCTTGTAGCACTCTGGTTACCACGGGAGAAGTCGCCTTGCCATGCATTTACTGAGTTGCGCGCCCCCCAGTTGCCTGTGGAGGAGGTTTCCGTATCACCATTGTCAATAAATCTGTCTCTGCTTCTGGCTACGAACCGCACGGCATCGGCAGCTGCACGCCCGTTCTCGCTACTAATCTCGACATAGCTGCTGTTCGTCGGATCGAGTGTATATCTACCCAAGCGCACCCACCGAGAACCTTGGGAAGGGTCAGTTTGATCAACAATGACCGTGTCACTACCCGTAGTATGAAATATACGATAAGGAACGGCATTTGAGCGGTTTGGACCGGCGGTCCACCATGCATACACGTCGTAGGCTTCAGTGCGAGGAACCTCAGGAAACCAACGGAAGTACTTGGGTACTATCGTATCTTCATTTCGAAACGCTTCCGTACCGTAGTATCCAGCACGAGTTGCGTCACGCCATCTACCCGTAAAACGAGTGTTAGCGTCTGTATTATCGACAATAATCTCAACCGGCGTTTGGGCGTGCAGAGGCGCCCCCATGGCACCCAGTAGTGCAGCGCCCATGAAGGCCACCAGGCCCCTAAAACTGGGACCCAAGTTAGCAGAAGGAGCGACTAGAATCTTATTGACGATTGCCGATAAAGCAGTAAACCCGTAGGCCATGCGAACCCCTGCGCCCTCGTTTGAAAACTCATATTGAGCACCGTCGAATGTTGCTTCAACGGAATGCTCAACCTAAAAAAACAGAGGTTTCCGAAGCACGAAGGTCAGTCATAGAGAACACAATCGCCATACAAAAATGGCGTTACGATCATAGACCCACCCAGACACCTTTACTGTTCATCTACCCCCGAAGCGCTTTTCGTTCCGCGTTTTCCTTCTAATGGTTATCGGAACTCTTGCGTCATACAACCGCATTTCAACAACGCTGGTTAAGCTGCTTATTTAAGACTTGAGTCGATTGCAGCGTACGCCGTAAGCTGTGGCCGTGTTCTGAAATGTATCAGACAAAAATATCTGTTCAACTTTTTTTGTATATTTTTTATGAATTTTTTATTTCATAAAACATTTGTGGTTACTTTTTATACGATGATGCGTACGGACCATGCCCGCAGCACATCGCCCCCCAGGTAAAGACCTTCGGGCTTGCGTTGCACAGTGACATTGCCTCAGTTGAATCTGCCGAGTTGCATGCGTTTTTGCGAGTGGAGAGCAGCCTCATTCACTACCGCGTGCACCAGTGGGTGGATGGTAATGCTCTACTTTCTGAGCCTAGGTGCGGCGGCCAATACTCCGTTACCGACACTGAAAGATAGAACCCTGGCCTGGGGTCTTCAAACTCCGCATCAGCAACGTCGTGAAACCCTAAGCGGATTAACGGACACATTGGGTGCAGGGGCTTGTGTCATCGACTACAACCGCGACGGGTGGATGGATCTACTACTCCTTACAGGTAGTGGAGTGACCAGGCCGCACGGCAGCACGAGCTGGTGGCAACCCGGCTGGCGAAGCGAAAGGTTGTATATGAACGACAATGGCTATCGCTTTATAGACGTGACTGAGCGTGTGTTGCCCGATCTACGCAATTGGAGCATGGGTTGTGAGGTCGAAGACCTGGATGCGGATGGTCATGCCGACCTTGTTCTGTCTGGGTACAACTCAGCCTTTGTGCTCTATAACAATGCCGGTCGTTTCGAGGCTGAGCCAGCGCATCAAGACGTATTACGGAGTGGATGGACCACGGGCGTCACTGTCGCGGATTTCGATAATGATGGTCTGCCGGACATCTATTTCAGTGCGTTTATCGATTACGAGCGCGGTTACAGGACCGGTGAAGCGTTATCTGGATTTGCACCTCTTACACCACCCACCTTCAACGCCGAACTCTACGATCCGATTCCCAATCTACTGCTGCTGAACCAGGGCGACCGAAGCTTTATCGAGGCTGATTCACTACCAGACGCCCTGAAAGATGCTCAAGGGCGGGGACTCGCAGCGCGCGTAATCGTTGACGCGGATTCCCCTAGCCGATCAGTTTTCCTGCTCAATGGTCGGGGCAGTCGCTCCCAAGATGTGGGGATGCCTCATGAACCCGATGGCTCATTGGTCGCTACCAACCAAACGTCGACGGGCCTGCACTACCTGACTACATTCTCCGGCACAACACCCGAGAATTATCAGCTCCTGGCATCAACACCAAGAGGAGAAGCCATAAAGTACTCTCTACTGGGACATGGATTTGATGATCCCAAAGCCTGGGAGGATGAGATCACCACGTTGGAGGATATGAGCCGCACAGGATGGGATATTACGCTCGCAGACTTCAATCTTGATGGCGCCCTAGACTTTGTGATCGCCAACGGAGATATCACGCCGCATCCCGACGCCTCGCTTCTCCCACAGGGCCAGACAAACTCCTTGCGTTTGTTTGATCAAGGCAAGTACCTAGATTTATCCATTGGCTCGCCACTGTCTTCCTCGCGCAGCGCCCTACGGGCGGACTTCAACAACGATGGAAAGCCAGATCTTCTTTTCACCAACAACAACCGCTTACCTGCTCTACTCATCAACGAGACTCGCGAACAAGGCTCTTGGATTGGAGTTCGCGTTCTCGACGAGCAAGGCCACGACGTCACCCATCATGCGACGATAACGGCTACCACAAATGCTGAATCTTACCGGGCACTTCCTTTTGCCGATCAATCACTTTTTGGTCGCCACGATCCCAGGGCACTCTTTCGATTCAGCGGCAACGATGAACGTATAGCTATTACGGTGGCGTATCCCAACGGTGAGCACTTCACTCATCTCGGCCTCTCACCCGGTGCCTATCACACGCTAACTGGCACGAAGGTTCATAGAGAGCCTCGGCCTGTAGATGGAAACAAAAGGCGCGCATTTGACAAGCGCCATCGTCGATTCCAAGACCTGTTTCTTCACCTTCAACTACATCAGTTAGAGCAACTTGATACAGAAAGCCGCTTCCTACTGTTTAAGGCTCTTGCAGAGCCGGGGGGCGCCTCACCCAGGCTAGTGCAACATCTTCCAATTCAGCGCAATCAGCAAATGGCACCTATTCTCGATCTATCGTTGGCCAGCGATAACCCGGCAAGTGTGATTGCAGCTCTTGAAGTTGCCAAGCGGTGGGAACTAGAAGGCTCGGTAGATTCCGTAGTCCGGCTAGTTGATCATACTGATGAGCAAATAGCGTGTAAGGCTGCAGAAGTCTTCCATGCGTGGTTTGAGGAGGAAGAAGCTGTAACTGTAGGAAAGTATCTCGCGGTACCAACGCTCGCCCGTGTACTAACAAAATCTTCAACGACAGCTAAAACTTGCGCGCTTCTTGCTCTTGCAGAAGTTGAGAGTTATCGCGCAACGAAAACTATAGAAGGCATCGCGCAGTCCAATGATCCTACATTGGCTACCTTAGCGGCCTATACACTGGGTAAGCGCCGACAGGCGACGAGCGCCCCTGTCCTCAAAGAATTACAGAGCCGCAGCACCAAGCCTGAAACACTAGGAGTAGTGGCCGAAGAAGCGCTACAACGACTTGCCATGCCGGTGGCAAATCAACCTAGATTATCGGATAAGGTTTTTGACTGGGCCGTGTTTCAAATCGTAGATCAGCTTTCCACGAAAGATGCGCAATTACTTAAGGGCTTTTGGGACCTCGGTGCTGACAAGGACGCTGAAGATCAGTCCAATCCCATATTAGCAATGGTGCTTTCGAGTGATCGATACACTGATCAAAAGCTAATTGAGCTACTTCGTCGACCTGATCTCCCGGTAGACGCGATCATTCATGCTCTTAGCGAAGTCGACCAGATACCTAAGGAGCGAGCCATTGTGCTCGTGAATTCTGCCCTTCGACACACCAGTGACGAAGTGATAGTGGCGGCGGTTTCCGCATCCAAAGCTTTCCTTGATTCTCCGCTCATGGCCGCCCGTCTCTGGCGCCTTCTCCAGCATCCAAATCAGAACTTGAATACAAAGATTGCCACGGCCTGGTCTCTTGGCACCAAAGAACCTCAAGCCGTACTCGAATACCTGCTCTCATCAGGAATGACATTACATGAGTCTTGAGCCGACTTTGAAAGCTCGCGAGGACAACCTGATCCGAAAGCTGGCGGGCATAGCGCTAGTTTCAGTGTGGTCCGGATTGGTGACGTGGCTAGCGGGAACGGAGTCGATACCGCTCCAGTTTTGCGTCGTATTGCATGCTATGTCCGGCATTATCTTGGCGATAGCTTTAGTTGCTTATCTCCTGATGCACTTTAGACGCGTTGTTGGTATCCGACGACCGATAACTATGATCACCGGGATCGTCCTTGTGCTGATACTTGTCATCGCTTCAGCGTCTGGAACGTATCTCATGATCGCCGGGATTTCCGAACCGCTCCGATGGGTTCTCAATCTACACATCGTATGCAGCATCGGGTCTCTTATTCTATGTAGCCTACATCTGGCAGCCCATTGGTTTACGCCAAAACGAACATCGCCGAGTGGACAAGGGCTACCAGGAACGCCTACTCCCTGGATTGCAGCACTGTCGATACCAAGCCTAGGGTCAGCAGTTATGGTTGGCCTGCTTAGCATCACTTACGTATTAGCATCTCCTCCCGTAAACACGAAACCCGTTGTCACAGACTATGACTACAGTTACGGATCTCATCCGTTCCGACCCAGTCGAACGGAGACTTATCATGGGCAGTTTGTACCCCAGGCTTTGCTCGCCCAATCCGATGGATGTGCGGACTGCCACATAGACATCGCTGCACAATGGCAAGTTTCGGCCCATCGTCACGCTGCAGATGATCCATCGTATGTAACCAATATCGAGTTACTGAGCGACCGAAAAGGAATCGCCGCCACCCGATACTGCGAGGGTTGTCACGCCCCCGTTGCGTTGCTCAGCGGGCAGCTATCGGCCGGCGGTGATCACGGTGGGATTTCAGGATCAGCAGCTAATACAGACGGAGTCGGTTGCCTGGCTTGTCACGGTGTCGATCACGTTGTGGACACAAAAGGCGTGGCGAGCTATCAAATGGGGCCACCATCGCGCTACTTGTTTGCGCAGGCAAGCAACCAGTGGCAAAGATCTATTAGAAACATGCTCATTCGACTAAGCCCGGCTATGCATCGACAGGAGATGAGCCCAAAAGGTGTTGAGGATTCAAGCTTCTGCGCCAGCTGCCATGTCCAGTTTATGGACAAAGATATGAACGACTGGGGCTGGGTGAAGATGCAGGACGAATACAGCGCATGGCTTGAGAGCCCATTTTCAGGCCACAACACAGATGAGTTCGGCAACACTAGCGTACTACACTGCCAGGATTGCCATATGCCATCACGGCCTGGCAAAGATCCTTCACGGGATAAGCTGGGAAATATAGCTAGCCACTTTTTTGTTGGCGCAAACACGATGCTCGCGCAACACTTCGGGCATGAAGGGCAGCTGAGTCGAACAAAGGATTTTCTGCGCTCGGGCCGACTATCGGTCACCATCGAGCCTCCTCATCGAGGAAATGCCATGCAAACGCAACAGAGTCTGAGAGAGGATGTGCGCGCCCGATCAGAAACCCCAGCTTACGCAATCATTGGCGAGTCCGTTGCCATCAACGTCAGCGTATCAAACCGAGGAGTAGGGCATGACTTCCCTGGGGGCACTGTAGATATAAACGAGGCCTGGCTGGAGTTCATCGTGATGGACGGCAACGGGGATGAGGTTTACGCCAGTGGCAAAGTTAGCGGAGACGAATACACGCCCTTGGGTGTCGATCCTAGTGCTGAGTTTTACCGATCTCGCCCCGTCGATCGACTGGGAAATCTCGTTTGGAAGCATGATTTATTCAATCGTGTCGGCACCGCTGAGAAACGCATCGTACCAGCTGGAAAGACCGACCTCTTGACCTACACCTTTGAAATCCCGGATTGGACGTCTCCACCGATAACTATTGTTGCCACCTTGAAGTACAGAAAGCTCAATGATCGTTATGCTCGATGGGTACTAGGGAACGCCTACCAGGAAATAGCTATCGTTGACGTGGCCCGTAGTTCCTTAGTCGTGCCGATAAAAACTAAACTAGACGTGATCTAAGTCATTTGAGCGGGACCTCATTGCGTCGTACAAGAACATCCAGGTTTACGGCCAACTGAGTCAAGTGCACGTGGTTTCGCCCCGATGAAAAGCTGGCGACGAGCAATTAGCTGATCCAGGTACTATGCTCTAACTGCTTTTCCTTTGTTGTCCGTTGATTACATCGCATATTTCCATAAACCCAGGGCCATCAATGCTGGTGTTTGTCCCTTGGCCACGCAATGCGATCCAACCACCCTCCCTGGAGGTACTAATGAAAAAGCTAAGCCTCGCGGATAAAGGTTTTCTCCTAACGGAGCGTCGCGAAACACCGATGAACGTGGGAGGGGTAAGCCTCTATACGTTGCCCGACGGTGTAGACGAGCGCGAATTTCTTCACGAACTGGCTCGCAACGTTCGCGATGCGGACCAGTTGCTCTCTCCCTTCGGCGACCGCCTCCGCACTGGGCCCCTGGGCCTTGCGGGGGAAGCGTCCTGGGAAACCGATACGGCGATGGATATGGACTATCACGTTCGCCACTCGGCACTACCAAAACCCGGGCGTTACCGAGAACTGTTTTCCCTTGTATCGCATCTGCACAGCACCCTGCTGGACCGCAGCCGGCCCCTTTGGGAGATGCATCTTATTGAGGGTCTGCAAAACCGCCAGTTTGCGGTCTACACCAAGACTCACCACGCCGCGGTAGACGGCATGCGATCCATTCACATATCCCGGAGTATGCTTTCGGCGGATCCGAAGCACATACGTAGCGAGTCTCCCCTTTCCCTCGCGTCTTGGAATCGCTACAAAGAACAACTCAGAGCCAGCAAACGAGGCGACTACACGGAAAGCGAAGTTCGCAGCGTAGCCGACCTTCTAAAGTCGACCTTCGACAGTAGCGCCCACATGCTGGGTGCCCTAAGAGCGCTTACCCGAGCCCTGAGCGGTCGCGACAACGACCTCTCCCTCCCCCACTTTCATGTACCCACCACCTCTCTTAACAGCCGCATCGACGGCGCCCGAAGATTTGTGGCTCAGTCATGGCCCTTCGAGCGTATTCATACCCTGGGGAAGGCCTACGACGGGACCTTTAACGATGCGGTCTTAGCCATCTGCGCTGGCGCACTTCGTCAATACATGGAAACGCATTCTGAACTGCCTTCGGAGTCCCTGAAGTCCATGGTCCCAGTGTCCCTACGGCAAGACGGTGACGTGGAGTCGGGCAACGCTATCGCCTTTATCAGCGCCGACCTCGCCACCCATATCGCCGATCCCGTGGAACGAATCAAAGCAATCATGCGGTCTGTACAAACGGGTAAGGCGTTCTTCAGGGATATGACACCCAAGGAAGTGGAGCTCGCGAGCCTGGTCATGCAGGTACCGACCATCGCCCTTATGTCCTTCGGACTGATTTCGCGTCTACCGCCCTACAACGTCGCGATCTCTAACGTTCCAGGCATCCAGGAGACCATGTATTGGAATCGTGCTCGCCTGGACGGCACCTATCCCCTGTCCATCGTGACCGACGGCATGGCCATGAACATTACCCTGGTGACCAACGATCACAATGTGGATTTTGGCATCATCGCCTGCCGCCGCTCCGCACCCTACGCACAGCGGCTTATCGACTATATGGAAGACGCCCTTCAGGAGCTGGAAGTTGCTGCGGGTATTACCCCCACTAAAGCGGTCAAAGGCCCAAAACGGAAACGCGCAGCATCGAATTCCAGCTCGAAAACCAAAGCCCGTGGGAAGCCGAAAGCCAGTAACCGACGACGCGCGCGATCTGCCGCCTGAACCGCAAAACCACGGAAGGACGGAGTCCGTCGTCGTAGATCGACAACCCACTCTGTCCTTACCGTTACCCATTACCGGAAAAACCCTTATGACACGGATTTCACCACTGCCTGTAGAGGCCCTGAATGACACGCAACGAGCAACGCTTGCTCACGCCGAGCAGCTCATGGGTTTTATCGCCAATGATGTGCTGACCATGGCCCATTGGCCGGAGTTTCTCGACGCTCTAAAGGGCCTTGTGGACGTGGTCTACGCCCCTGGCGCCCTCGACTCCGGTTTAAAGCAATTGGTGGCTACCGTGTCCAGTCAGGCCGCCGGTTGTCGCTATTGTCAGGCCCACTCGGCGCACGGTGCCGTCGCCAACGCCGGTGTGGACCGAGAGAAACTCGATCGGGTTTGGTCCTTTGAAACCGACCCTCTGTTTAGCGAGGGCGAGCGCGCAGCGTTACGCCTTGCCGTTGCGGCGGGCTCGCAACCCAATGCCGCTACCGATGAACACTTCGAGGCCCTGCGCAATCACTACAGCGAACAACAGGTGATGGAGCTTATGGGAGTCTTGGCCCTGTTCGGCCTGTTGAATCGCTGGAACACAACGCTGGATACGGATCTTGAGTCTGAGCCCTCGGCCTTCGCTCGCAGTCCTCGGGGAAACGTCTCGTGACGACCTTGCACAATCTATCGTTGGAGCAACAATGCACAAAAGCCCTTTGCAACGGTAACGCGCCGGACAGACGATGTCAGTACATGGCTGTTCCCGAGCTAAACCAGACCGCCTCGTAGATCGAGCGCCGTAACGGAGGAACCGATATGCCACGCACTCTCCGTAGCACACCCCTTGAAGACGGATTCCGAATGCCCGGGGAGTTTGAGCCCAAAGCCGGTTGTTGGCTTGGCTGGCCCGAGCGCCCCGATGTCTGGCGCAATGGCGGAAAGAATGCTCAGGGTGTTTGGGTAGACATTTGCGCAGCCATAGCGAAGAGCGAACCGGTCACGGTCTGCGCGTCTGCTGCGCAATACCTCAATGCGCGAAACAGACTGCCCGATGAAGTTCGCGTTGTAGAGATGAGCACCAACGATAGCTGGTTTCGCGATACCGGTTGTGCCTTCGTGCTTAACGATCATGGAGATGTGCGCGGCGTAGACTGGACTTTCAATGCCTACGGAGGTTTGAACGGCGGACTTTACTTCCCCTGGGATAAAGACGATCTCATCGCACAAAAAATGCTCGAGATGGAGAACCTCGATCGGTACCGTTCATCCTTGATAGCGGAGATGGGCGGCATCCAATGCGATGGCGAAGGCACACTGCTGACCACAGAACAGTGCTTGTTGAACGAAAACCGTAATGCTCATCGTGGCAAAGCCTGGGTGGAAGAGCAATTGCGGAGTTACCTCGGTGTGGAAAAGATCATCTGGCTTCCCCGCGGCTGTAAGTTCGACGAGACCGACGGACACATTGATGACCTGGCCTGCTGGGTTGCGCCTGGAGAGCTTCTGCTGCATTGGACCGACGACACGACGGACCCCCAATACGAGATCTACCAGGAGGCCTACAAGATCCTGAGCAACGAAACCGATGCCCGCGGGCGCGCTCTGAAGATCCATAAGATCATGCAGCCCGCCGCGTTGGAGTGGACCGCGGAAGAAGCCACAGGACTGGACTCAGATACGGGTGCTCATAGGCGAGTCGCCGGCACGAAGATTTGTGCCTCGTATATAAACTACTACATGGGTAACACGGTGGTTGTCGTCCCAGAGTTTGACGACCCCATGGATAAGCCTGCGCAGGCCCTATTAAAAAGACTTCTTCCTGATCACCAGATTATCGGCATAGAAAACGCTCGAGAAATTCTCCTTGGCGGCGGCAACATTGCCTGCATCACGCAGCCCCAGTATGCCGGCCAAAAGCGTTAGTCGTGCTACCGGGGATTACTGACTTCATCAGCCCCGCAGCACTCACAACACCACGCAGAAAACTACGGACGAACGACACGAAACAAAAAGCGGTCGGTTCGCCGGTAGATGCTGTCGTCATAGACATGAGTAGTATGGGGATCCTGATCGTTAGCGAACAGATCGGTCTCCGCCTCGACATACAGACCGGCTTCCGCAATGAGTTCCCTGGCCAGCCTCGGCCCAATACGATGCAGCGCCTTGTTGTCTTGGCCGGATACACCAACATGGTCCATGATCCCGATGACGCCACCAGGTTTGAGCGTTTTTGCAACGCTTTTTAAGTAGGCAATCGCTTCATCTCGCCCGTCGCGATAATAGAAATCATGCAAGAGATTTCCCAAGAACGCGACATCCACCGAACCATCCAGGCCCAAGTCCCCGTAGGGCGCCAAGAGCATCGATACATTGGGCAGTCTGCCGTTTGCCAAACGCTCTTCCATAGCTCGCTGGTAATAGCCCTCCGCGAATTCATAGAAGACTCTTTCCGTATTGTGGGCGTGGACTTTACCGGCGGGCCCCACCGCCGCAGATAGCATCTCGGAGGTATACCCGGCGTAAGCGCCCACGTCTAGGACCGTCATTCCCTCTTCTAAACCGAGAAAAATGAAGGTTTCATAGGGTTTTCGGTGCTCATCCCTAGGAAGGTCATACTGATGGCGGTCGGTACGCTCCATCTGTGCGCGGATGCGTTGCTCCATCTCGTCGTCCGGCGCAGCGCTAGCAATACCGAGAGAAATAGAGCCTAAGGCAAGGAATAAAACAACGGCTTGTATTCCACGCATAGTTCTCGAGTCCTTTATTGGCTAGCTGCGTGACCAGAGCACGATGGGTTCATCCTTGTGCGCCATACGCAGCAAATGTCGAGCTACCACGTCCTCCGCACGGTCCACCTCCGAGGCATCACGGAGAGACACCTCGAAGACCATCTGCTCCGCCGAGGTGTGGATACGGCAATCGCCGAAGGGGAATGCGATCTGCGCTTCCTTGTCGTCCACCTGCACATCTAACTTATGGGAGAAGTGACGGCAGAGGCGTTTCATGTAAGTACCGCCATAGACAGTCTTCACAACGGCTGTAGTTTTCAGCATCGTTACCTACCTTTCGGGAATCACCGGGGCCCTTTCGACCAGGGGCATTTTCGGAACGATGACGTTGTTCTGAGCGACGTACATCTCCCAGCTACGCGTCATGGCTTTCATTACATCTGGATATTCAGCCGCAAGATTTTGCTGTTCAAAGGGGTCGCGGCGCAGATTAAATAGCTCCCAGCTCCCGGTACCCAAGGGTTGTGGAACAAGGCGGATCTTCCAATCGTCTTGATAGAGTGCGCGTCGACCCCACATTTCTATGCCCACAAAATCCTCAGGACCCCGCACGGAATCCATCCGACCGTCGAGTAGCGGCAGTAGATCCCTGGCCAACGGCGGCCTTGACTGTTCCGGGGATAGCCCCGTCGCTGCAGCAATAGTCCAAAACCAATCGGCGACGAAGGTCAAAGCATCGCTGGTAACTCCGGCTTTGATCTGACCGGGCCAGAACGCAATGGAGGGCACACGCCCTCCCCCTTCACCGGTAATGCCTTTGTACCAACTGAAGGGAGCATTGCTGACATGCGCCCATTGGGGACCGTAAAAAACAAATGAACCCTGGTGTCCACGACGCTCCAAAGCGTTATCAAACTCTCTGGAGAACTTACCAGGGGTCCAGAACTCGGGTCCAAAGCTGTCACTCCAGGCCTCTGCACCATTGTCGGAAAGAAAGATCACAAGAGTGTTCGTCAGTTCGCCCACATCCTCAAGGAAAGACAGCAAACGTCCCACGCCGAGGTCCAGTTCATGCACCATCGCCGCATAGATTTCCATGTCTCGGGCAACGGTTTTGGCTTCACCGGCGGATAGGGAGTCCCAGGGACGCAGGTACTCCGGTACTTCGAATGACCTGGGATCAGCCTCAAACAACTTCTGCTCACTCATTCGCTCAAGACGACGAGCTCTTACCTGGTCGTAGCCAGCGTCGTAACGCCCACGATATCGATCTAGTGTATCCCCTGGCGCCTGCAGCGGCCAATGAGGCGCCGTGTAGGCGACGTAGGAAAAAAATGGCCGACCATCCTGCAGATTGCTTTCAATCTGTGTGATAGCGCGATCGGTGTAGCTACGGGTGGAGTAGAAATCCTGGGGTAACTCCCGCAGTAGCTGCCCATTTTCCCGATAGAGAAGATCCCTACGACTGGCTTCGGGGCCAATGCGGTCGGCAAAGTGGCTGCCCCCACCGTATATGGGACCGAAAGTCTGCTCAAAACCTCGCTTGTGCGCTGATGCCTCGTAAGACGTGCCCAGATGCCACTTTCCAACCATATAGGTGTGGTAACCCACACCTCTTAGCTCCTCAACAATCGTTGGCACTGCGGGACTGAGGTATCCTTCGTAGCCGGGCACCCCCACTTGGTTGTCGCCGGAAAACTCCGCCATGGCGCCCAAACCGGCGACGTGATTATCCAAACCTGTGAGGAGCATGGCGCGGGTCGGTGCGCAGGTAATGGAAGCGTGGAAGTTGGTGAGTCGCACACCTCGCTCCGCCAAAGCGTCCAAGTGCGGTGTTTCAATCTCGCTGCCGTAGCTTCCTAAATCCGAAAAACCCAGGTCATCGGCAACAATGAGCAGCACATTGGGTCGCGAGTCCTGAGGGATCGACGATGACTCTAGGTCGGTTTCAAGCTCACGCTCGCAACCCGCCAACACCAGCACTAGAACAAGTAGCGTCGAAGGACGTCTCATCACGCTGTGGAGTAAGAGACGTTCTTACAGTGCATGAACTCTTCCAAACCCTGCACCCCATGGAGGCGACCTATACCACTCTCCTTAAAACCACCCACCTCAATTTCCGCATGGGTACGCATATGATGGTTAATCCAGACGGTTCCGGCCTGAATCTCTCGGGCGACACGCTGACCTGCGCCTAAATCCCCTGTCCAAACGCTGGCGCATAGCCCATAGCGTGAGTCGTTGGCACCGGCTATGGCTTCTGCGGGAACGTCATAGATAATCAGACTCATCACCGGTCCAAAGATCTCATCACGCAAGATGGGTGAAGATCGATCCGCGACATGTAGCAAGCTTGGGGAAAGGAATGCCCCAGCGGCAAGCTCCCCCCCAGGCACCTCGCCCTGCACAAGAATCTCCGCACCAGATGCCGAGACCATGTTCAGCACCCGTTCGCGACTGGCGGTGTCAATCATCGTCCCCATGCCCGCGTCCGCGTCGGATTGCAGACCAAGGCGAACCCCTGCGAAGGAGGCCGAAAAGGCAGCCTGAAATTCATCCGCCCGGGAGCGCGGTATAAACACCCGACTGGCCGCCATACACACCTGCCCCGCGTGGGCAAAGCAAGCACGACTGATACCCGCCACCGCGGTTTTCAGGTCGGCATCTTCGAGAATCAAACAGGGAGCGCTGCCTCCCAGTTCCAGATTCATGCGTTTGAGTGTGGCCGCGCCCGAAGCCATGATCAGTTTGCCCACGTGAGTGCTTCCCGTGTAACTGATCACATCCACGTCTTCCGACTGAACCAATGCCTCGGACACGGTGACGGGGCCAGCGACCACATTGACAACTCCCGCCGGTAAAGACTCCAGTCCGTCCAGCAAGGCGAACACCCGGGCATTCATAACTGCAGTTTGGTCGGCGGGTTTAACAATACAAGTGCAGCCGGCTGCAAGTGCCGGCGCGAGCGACCGGATCAACAGCGTGGACGGCGCGTTCCAGGGCACAATGATACCGGCCACCCCCAGGGGTTCCTGAGTCAGCATGGCGTACAGGGAAGGTTCTAACTCCGAAACCTTGCCGAAAATGTTCCTTGCAAGCCCAGCGTAGTAGCGCAGCTCCGACACGCTGACGTGGAGCTCATGTCTTGCCTCTCGGACGAGCTTCCCGTTCTGTGTGCTCATGAGCTGTGCGATCGACTCCTGCTCCGCCTCAAGGCGATCGGCAAAATCCAATAGCAACTGGCTACGCTTTCGCGGAGCATGGGCCCAATCGGAGCTTTGAAATGCTCGTCTGGCGGCACCGATGGCCTCATGCATGTCCTCCATCGTGCCGACATGGTACTCACCGACGACTGCGCCGCTGGCCGGATCGATTGCTGATTCCACGGTGCCATCACCGCTGGCTCGCCATTTGCCGTTGATCAACAGTTTTGCGCTGTCAGTCATCCTGGGGCTCCATAAATAAGGACTGGTTTTATCGCCGCGTTGGAAAGGGCGGGTTCCAGCAGCGTATTGATCCATGCGATATCGTAGTCGTCACGGATCGATCAAGGGAGAAGAAGCCTTAATGAAAGGGACTACATCTGGATTGTGATCCACTTCCACTCCGTCATGGTTTCGATGTCATCAATGGTCCCTTCACGCCCGGTGCCGCTGTTCTTAACACCGCCAAAGGGAACATGGGGTTCGTCGTGCAAGGTTGGCGCGTTCACGTGGACCATTCCAGACTCGACGTTTAGCGCGTAAGCCATGGCATGATTGATGTTCGTCGTGTAGATGGCAGCGCTTAAGCCAAACTCCGAGTCATTGGACTTTTCGAGAGCTTCATCCAAGGTGTCGAACGGATAGAGGGATGTGACGGGCCCGAAGGTTTCCTTCGCAAACACGGTCATGCTCTCATCCACATGCTCCAGAATTGTGGGTTTGCAACGGTTACCGTCCCAGGTCCCACCGGTAAGTACCGATGCACCTTTTTCCCGCGCGTCGTCGATATGTTCCACAACACGATTCCGCTGCCGCTCACTGATAATCGGCCCCAGGATCGTGCTTTCATCACGCAGATCACCCATGCCGAGCTGTTCAGCCGCCGCCTTGAAGGCATCTCGAAATCTCTCGTAAATACCCCGCTGCACATAGATGCGACTGGCACCCATGCAAACCTGACCCTGGTACACAAAAATGCTTCGGCAAGCGCCCTGGACGGCGCTGTCAAGATCCGCATCGTCCATGATGACCAACGGGCTTTTCCCCCCCAGCTCAAGGATCACCCGCTTATCGTGCTGTGCCGCCAAATTCCGTATGTGCGCTCCGACAACGGACGAGCCTGTAAAGGTCACTACCTTCACCAGGGGATGGGACGTGAGGCTATCGCCTATGTCGTGACCAAAACCCGTAACCACATTGAAAACCCCATCGGGTACGCCCGCTTCGCGATACATATCGGCAAGTCGCCGGGCGAGCCGCGGAGCCTCTTCCGAAGGAAGAAGCACCACCGTGTTCCCACAGGCGATAGGATTACAACTCAGTCGGACACCCTTGATCATGGGGACATTAAATGGAGTAATGCTCGCGACCACCCCCAGGGGAGCACGAACGCTCATACTGAAGCGTCCAGGATGATCCGAGGGAATCGTCTGACCGGTGATGTTTCGCGTCATTCCCGCAGCGGCGCGCATCATGTCCGTCGCCATTTCGATTTCAAAGTAGGCCTTAAATTTCGGTGAGCCGACCTCATCGATAAGAATCTCGGCAAACTCATCTTTGTCCCGCTGCAGTATCTCGGCCGCGCGGCAGAGCATCCCTTCGCGATCCTTGACCGTAGAATGACGAAACGATTGAAAGGCCTCGTGGGCGGCTCGAACCGCCGCGTCAACATCTTCCCCCCCCGCCTCTGCCGCGTAGGCGTAGATGGAATCATCAAGGGGGTTTCGGTCGGCAAAGGTATTGCCGCTGTTCGCCGGTACGCTCTGACCACCGATCCACAGGTCCAGGGTTTCTAGGGACATGACTACTTCTCTCCGAATGCTTTCGCCGTGGCTAGGCGATACCAAGAATAGGTTTCACCTCAGACCAGCTTTTGCTGCCATAGGTCATAAGGTCATTGGTGAGATCCTCGGGGCACCAATCAAGGATGCTGGACTTGAAACTGGGCCAGGCCTGAATCCGCTTCCACCAGTCCTCCAGATAGGGATAGCGACCGTTCTCCCACCACTCGCTCATTCCCATCATCGCAATGCGGTTGACGTATGGTGTAAGGGACACATCGGCGAGACCAAACTCATCGCTCGCCAGCCATCGGTGCGCCTGGAGATCTTCGTTCATCTTGCGCAAATACTCGTCATGCATTTGCACCATCTCCGCCACACCGGGCGCCTCAAAACCAAAGGCCACCAACTGGTTCTTACGGCCGGCCCAGTCTTTTGTTACGGAGTCTGCCGGCGTGCTGGCGAGAAACTCGGCGAGCGCTTCTTCGGTGAGCTTCTTGCGGATGATGTGGCGATGGGCAGATGCGAAAGTCAGAGTCCCGCAAGCCAGATGCAAGTATTCGTCGAGTGCTTTTGTCCAGAAACGCGTGCGCACGTAGGCCATGGGATCTTCAGGCGTTAGCTTCTTCTCTGGAAACACAAGATCCAAGTACTCCAGAATGAGCGTGGATTCCGTCACCACCTTGCCATCGTGAACGAGGGTAGGCACCACGGCCTTAGGATTGAGTTTTAGGTACTCCGGATCGAACTGCTCACCTTTCAAGATATCGATGTAGCGCGCGTTGAATTCGAGGTTTTTTTCTACCATGCCCCAGCGTACTTTCGCCGCGCATACCGAGGACCCATGGTGATACAAGTCAAGCATTACTGTTACTCCTTGGTCTCCCGAAGGGTGACGCCTTCGCCATCGCGGCTCTTGTTCCGCAGGATGCCCGCCACGGCAATGGCCCCATAGATCAGCATCACAGCCATAACCCCTGCCATCCAGAAGCGAGTGACCACGAGTTCTTCCATCAGCTTCCTTTCCTACGCTTGATTAGAAAATCAACGATCTCACCGATCACCATGATGGCTACCATTAGGGAGAACGACGCCAACAAAATGTCAAAAATCATCGTCCTCAGGCCCCCAATGCCGGTTCCGTATCGGCTGCTTTGGCGCGGAACAGACCGGGCTGACCTTCAACGAAGAGATTGCCAATGGTCAGTACCAACACCGTGACCACCAGCGTCACGTAAGCGTTGTTTATGTCCTTCATGCCCAGGGCCGCAGGCAAACTTGTGAAAGACCAGATCATGTTTAGGAACCAGGCCAGAGACACGGTCGCAATCCCAACACGCTTATCGCTTTTCCAGAACAAGCCATAGAGGACAAGCCAAAACACGGGCACCAACCAGGCCAACAACCAGTTCACGGCAGCCAGGATTGGGGGTAGATAGGCGGCCACACCGATAGACGCGACACCCAAAATCACAATGCAGGAGCGGGTAACCAGGGTCACTTGTTTTTCCGAGGCGTTTGGATGAAACAGAGCCCGGTATATGTCACGACTAAAAAGTGTTGCGGAGGCCAGAGCGACCATGGCAAAGGTGGATAGAATCACCGCAATGAATGAGGCGAGCAGCAGTCCTGACAACCAAGGAGGTAATAGTTGCACCAGCATTTCTGGCGTAGCTACCTTGGGCCCCAGGACGTTGAACTGCGCCTGCGACTTCGCAGCAAGCCCCAGGATCACGGCGAACACCGCAAACATCCCGTTAACCGGAGCCGCGATCCACAAGGACTTACGAATTACGGTTTCGTCTTTTGCCGCCATCGCAACTTGTAGCAGCATTTGGTTAGTTGCCTGACTGAACACCACGGCGATGGTGGTCGCAATCGCGAAGGTTACGATGATCTCCGGAGTGCCCCAGAGAGACAGCATGTGCGCTTCATCGGCATTTCGATAAAACTCCGCAACACTTTCATAGCCCTGGTCCGGTAAGGCGAAGCCGATGTAGATGACCGCCGTGACGAGCGCGATGTACATGATGATGGCGTTAACAACATTCAACCACCCCACTTCCTTCATCCCGGCAAAGATCACGTAGGAAATTCCGAGGAAACCACCCACGATGGCACCGGTCTTAATCTCCCAATCGGTCATGGCGGAAAAAAGAATGCCCAGACCCTGCCCCTCAAGCGTCATGGCACCAAACATCATGCCCGCCATTACGGACGTAACCATCAAACGCATCCCCGTGCCGTACATGCGTTCGAGAATCTCCGGCACCGTGGTGACACCCAGCCGCCGAACCCAAACACCGGTACCGATGCACACCACGGTGAGCAAGACCACATGGGCAATACCGAACCAGGCCGCCGAAGCACCGAGAAACCATGTCATCTCGAATACGCCGAGGATATGCACGGAACCCAGGACCGTGAGCGCCATAGTTGTTGCAACTGCGGACACCGGTAGGCTTCGACCGGCCAGGGCAAACTCGTCTTTCGCTGTCGCGGAGTGGGATTGACGCCACGCGAGAAACGCGCCGACGCCGCCGATAAGTGCGACTTCGTAGAGCAGGACCAATACTAGAATCTGGTAGTTCACAATCTACCTCCGTGACCTAGCCCAAGCTAGTAAGTCACGGCGCCCCCATCGACGTTCAAGGCCTGCCCAGTCACAAATGCGCTGGCGTCGCTGGCAAGATACACAACGGTCCCGGAGAGATCTTCGGGCACCATCTCCCGTTTGATCATTCTCGCAGCGATGGTGTAATCGCTGAATTTCTCCATCATCTCGGGATGATCGAGTACACCCTTACTGGCCGTAAATCCAACGGTAATGCAGTTCACGCGTATGCCGCTCTCGGCAAACTCTCGGGCCATGGAGCGTGAGAGGGAAAACACCGCACCCTTGGACGCAACGTAATGGGCAAACAGTGGCGCACCACGATGCATGGTTCCCGAGCCTATATTGATGATGCTTCCGCCATTGGCCCGACGCATGCTAGGAACCACCGCTTTGGTCGCCTGAAATAGCCCTCGCACGTTAACGCGCATGACCTGATCAAACTCTTCCTCAGTGATCTCCAGCATTGGCTTGAGTTCTATGGTCGAGAACAAACCCGCATTGTTAATGAGAATGTTGATCGGGCCGAACTCGGCTTCCGCCGCAGCGACACTCGCTTGGAGCGAGTCGTTATCCGTCACGTCAGCTTCGCACCCAAGAGCAAAACCACCCTCAGCCTGAATCGCTGCAATGGTTTCCGTGGGATGGGTGATATCTGAGGCCACAATGCGCGCGCCCGCCTTTGCAAGCGATAGGGCCAGAGCTTGGCCGATGCCCTGCTTTGCACCGGTAACCATGGCTACCTTGCCTTCGAGGTTCTTCACAAGCGACTCCTTATAGTTATGTGCGCAGCTGTTCGGTCGTGGCGTACCTCGCGGAAGGCCACACTTGGCAGATCACTGAATGTGGTTCTGGTACCGCCGTTCGACAGAGACGAAACTATATGTCGTCGCAATTGCGAAATAAATTATGCATAATGCGACTACATCATTCTCATTATAGAAATAATAAAATGGACGAACTCAGCAACATGCGTGCCTTTGTAAAGGTCGTAGAGTCGGGAAGCTTTGCCGGGGCTGCGCGCCTGATGGAGCTCTCACCTTCCGTCATTACCAAGCGCATTAACCAGCTGGAAAACCATTTGGACGCAGACCTGCTGCGTCGCTCAACACGTCAGCTAACGGTCACGGATATGGGCTCTACCTACTATGAGCGTTGCGTTCGAATTCTGGGCGAGGTCGACGAGGCTCGTGCCTCGGTGCAGTCGATGGACACAGGCCTAGCCGGCCTATTTCGAATCAGCTGCGTAGGTTCTTTCGCCTCCAGCTACCTGGCACGAGACGTCTGTGAGTTTCAACGTCAGCACCCGGATCTGCGAATCGATTTTCGTGCCAACGATTACATCTACGACCCCATCGCCGAAGGCTATGACCTGTGCGTTCAGCCCCGCGATATCCTCAACGACACGATCACCAAGCGCCCTTTCGTGCACCTACACCGTTTGCTCATTGCTTCACCGGCCTATGCGGCCAAGTACGGATTACCCAAGGTGCCGCAGGATCTTGCCGAGCATCGTATCGTGCTCAATAACTTCGTAACCCCAGAGCATGTCCTACATCTTAAAAACGACAAAGAGGAACACGCTGTCGGCATCAAGCCTATGATGTTGACCAATAACATCAACCTGCTGGAGGCCGCCGTAGACGAAGGCGAATTCATTGCATTGATACCCATTTTCTACTTTGCCGATAAACTGGTGAATGGTTCCGTAGTGCCCGTGTTAGATCAGTACTTGCTGCCCTATGCGGAACTTTCGGCCTACTATCGCCGCTCTCCTCATGTACCTATGAAAATCCGGGCCTTCGTCAAGTTTCTCCTCGAACGCTACGGGGATACACCAATTTGGAAAAGCTCCATCATTGAGCGCATGCCGTCCTTAGCCCGGCACTTGGGTAGGCGGTGAGGTCTTCTCGAATCGAGAATAGCTTCACCACCGATATGGACATTATCAACAAGAGGCCCGTCGGGTACGTTGCGGTAGACATCTCTCAGGTATTTCCCCGTGCTCACTCGCCCTCAAAAACCGAATATTTGTATACTCTCAGCTGACAAGCTTTTGCGATTGATTCTACTGCTCTCGAGCCTCGCGGCTTGCGAGGGGCAGCATCTATCGGACTCTCAATCTGAGCCCCTGCTCCACGTTACGGTCGTACAGAACTCAAATCCCAAGGCCCCACTGGTAGCCTTACTCTCGTTTTCAGCACCCAGTCCGTATTCCTATACCCGGGTGCATCTGCGAGATGATCGTCGCAGTTGGACGCTGGACTTCGATAGGACGCCAACTGACGCTACGCCACTGCCAATTGTTGGATTGAGGTCCGACACCTCCCACCACATAGGCGTCTCAGTTTCAATGAATGGCGTCGACTATGAACGTTGGAGTGGCTCCGTCCATTACCGCACCCCGGGGTTACCGACAGATCGCTATCGGATGCCTCAATTTCGAGTAGCGAATTCCGAACCAGAACGCATGGAGCCTGGCATCACGATGCTCAGCGTGCGTCGCGCCCTGACCATACGTCCGCAAGATCGCACCCCCGCCCAGCATCAGTTCATGGCGAACTTCGGACTCATCTTGGGCATCGATAACGAGGGAGAAATCGTCTGGTACTACGAGACCGATGAGCGCATCTCAGGTATCGACCGCCTTCGCAACGGCAACCTCATTTATCACAAAGGTAACTTCGAAACGGTAGAGCTCGATTTGCTGGGGAACACGGTCGGAAGCTGGTATGCCGAGCGACGTCCTCAGGGCAAACCCGAAAACAGCGCCGCGATTCCGATCCAAGGAATAGAAACGCTACATCATCAGCCCCATGAGGTTCGCGGGGGCTCTTTCCTCTCCTTCTCCGCAAACTCGAAAGTTATACCGAACTGGTACACCAGTGAATACGACGCGGACGCGCCGCGCAAAGCCCAGAAAGTCATGGGCGACACGATCATTGAGTTTGCCAGAAGCGGCGAGATTCTCTGGGCCTGGAACGCCTTTGACTATCTGGACCCTTACCAAATTGGCTATGAAGCACTAGATCCGTACTGGACCACTCGCGGTTTTCCGCAAACCTGGGATTGGACTCACGGCAACGGTGTCTCCCACGACCCGCGGGATGATTCAATCGTTGCCAGCTTCAAGCTGCTCGATGCCATCATCAAGATCGACCGAGAAAGCAAGGCTATCAAATGGATATTCGGTGATCACGCGGGCTGGGGAGAGCAATACCAAGATCTACTTCTCTCGCCGGTGGGCGAGGACTTCCGTTGGCCCTGGCATCAACACAATCCGCGATGGACCCATGCGGGAACACTGCTGGTTTTCAACAACAATCGAGGACAGACAAAACCCTTTGATGGTCAAAAACCGGTGTCCTTTAATGATACATACAGCTATAGCGCGGAGTATCAGATCAATGAAGAGACGGGGACCGTCGAAATGGTTTGGATTTCCGAGTCCGAACCAGATGCGAGTTCGTGCAGTAGTTGGGCTATGAGTGAAGCACATCGTCTGCCAACTACGGACCATATTCTTGAGATCAGTGCCATGTGCCACAAGCCGCTGTCCAAGGACGTGACCTGGGATCCACGGGACCGCAGCAAACCGCACCCCGCCGACATTCCCCATGGCGGGAGAGTTCGTGAATACACACGCACCAAGCCCGCCGAAGTCGTTTTCGAGCTGGATTTCCGCGACCCCGATGATGTCATCGCATGGCAGGTGTACGGTGGCTTCCGTACACCGGAATTGCACATCAAAGAATCGAAGCCGTAAGCGACGGTCTATCTCGCGTTCGCAACGGCTCCTAGGGCAGCTTGGAATGCCTAGTCCTTTGCCGTTTCCTGGGCGCGGAGACGTTGCAGCAACGCAACCAGGCCCGGATCATCGGTACTGATTTTCTGAAGTTTTTGTGGTCGCCCGGTTTCAGGCAGCTGAAAATCTAGCACTCTCTCACCATCCGGCGTGACCTCAAACACTCGCTTGGTCTGCGAGTTCATCACCACCGTATTACCGTTTGGCACACGCACCGCGGCCCCCGCAAAGGGACCATGCCAGGCACCCAACGGCTGCTCTATATATTCCCATACCACTTCAGCCTGGTATGGATCTCCACTTTCCGCGAGGGTGAAGCATCCATTTTCGTCGAACGGAAGCTTGAGCTCCACAACCGACGAGTAGGAGTTTCCCACCCCAAACGCACCGGTCGGTTCGCGCCCAGGAACCGTTCCTGCGCGATTGTTGTGGACCGTCAAATCACCAAGACCAGGTAAATCATCAGAATTTAGAAAGTGAGGATCGTGCTGACCGCCAAATAGTTTTTTGCCCGGGCCACCGAATCCGTAGGCCGCCGGGTTCCCGTATCGAAAAAGGATACGTCCGCCTTTACCGCATCGCCCGCCTTCACCGGTTTTCGCCTCGGCGGTCGTCGTACTATGATCGATGAAGTAGATTTCGCTGTGATTGACGCTACTGAAAACAATCAGATCCCGCGTTGGATCATAGTCAATACCGTTTAGATGAAAATGCCGCTGCCCATTACGCGGGAAGTTGATGTTGAAACGGTCGGTGTTTTCTTTTATCGAACCGTAGTTTGGTCTGTCTGGAAACTCGTCTTGGACCATGTGATCCAGATCGGACCACATCCAGACGATTTCTGTAGTGCCATCCTCAAGGTTTGGCTTCAACTCCAGAACGCGCTCAAACCAGCGAATGGTCTGCTCGTTGTCGCGCGGTGTTCTGCCGTTGTACTCAAGTTCAACCTTGGGGACTGCGTTGTACTCGGTCACCAAGATATTGCCATTCGGCATGGGAGCCATATCATGGTGAAGGCAGTAGTTATTTTCAAGGCAGTGTTCGAACTGCCATAGCACATCTCCGTTCGGAGCAACGATCTCGAGCACGCCGTGCGATGCAACCGGGAAAGACCTCAGCTCGAAAAAGTCGCCAATGCCGTTTTGACGCAGAAGATTACCGTCCGGGAGGAGATAAGAATGCACACCCTCGGGACCATGCTCTGCTTCCCATTCGTGGATTAGCTCACCGGAAGGATCAAGGAGCTTCGTCCCCGAGTTGATTGTTGTATCACCAGCGGAGCCCGACTCCGTGTAGAGCATGTAAGCTTCATACTGACGATCATCGGCACCCGGAAGGATTGGATCAACCAGGTCCGAGGTTCCCAACATGATGATGAGAGACTTGACGTTCGCCAAGCCCTCAGGACCGGGTGGAACAGCGCGACGGTCATAGAGTTCGGTGGTCGAAAGAACCCAGTCTCCGTCTATATCAGCGCGCCTCAACTCTGACGCGGCATTTTCAAGCTCAGCGAAACTGATTTGATCATCGCCATTTTTGTCCAAAACCTTGATAGGCGTCTGCAGTCGCAGCCAGCCAGGAATCGGACCGGGCCCACCAAGCTCTCGCTTATCCAATAAACGATCATTATTGACATCAAGCGGCGCTAGCGACTCAGCGGCGACCGTAATTTCCGTCGCGTCGAGGACCCCATCCTTGTTGAGATCCAGAGCATCCAATACCGGGATGTGGGGCAGCGACCACTCATAGGCATCGTAGTCAGCTGGCTCCGTAGACGCGACCCCCGCTTCCATAGCGGCAACGTTGTTACCTTGAGCAAGCGTTACCAGGGGTGTGCCAAGAAACGGCATCAAGAGTCCGACGCCCAGTGGCCTTAATAATGTCGCTGTTCTATTCGTCGCTTTAGTGTTCACTGGCTACCTTTCCATTTCGTTATTTGAGTGGCTCGTGTATTCGGAATGAAACATTGGGTGCTAGGCCTACGCTAAGCTTTGAGCCTTTTTTCCGCCGACCCATAGGAAAAACTCGCTGCGTTTTTTAGTTCGCTGATAGCACCAACGGCGTCAAATCATATACCAAGCAAATCGCCAAATAATTCTCAAAACGGAAACAGTGAGTGATCAAACACCCTGGTTATCATTTTGTTTACGTTCCGTTAGCTTCCTGATGACGCTCCGTCTTCAACGGTGTTTCGGGTAACCAGCCGACATACAGTTGTCGATAACGGAACGTCGCTCGGATTCGAATTCCAATAACAACGCCGACTAATGGGGAGGTCTTGATGAACAAGACTCTTGCGCGAACTACCCGATTTTGCGGGGTCGCCACTTTCACTTTCCTTAACTCCGTTTCCTTGGCACAGCAAGCTGACAACAGGGAAACGCAGGACTCCAGTCTGTTAGAGGAAGTGACCGTCACTGGCTCGAGAATCATCGGTAACGAGAACTCTACATCCGCTGTGGTTTCTCTCGATCTCGAAGAACAGTACTTCAATCCCAGCGTAACCGTATCTGAGTTTCTGCGGGAGAACGTAACCGCAAACTATGGACAGGAGGTCTTCGCGGACGAAGGTCTGGGCGTGGGGCGCACCAACGGTAATCGAGTCGCGGGCCCAAACCTTTGGGGCCTCGGGGAAGAAAACACGCTCACCTTGCTAAACGGATCGCGGGTAGCTCTTAACGGTCTACCGTCAGGTCGCGGCTGGTTCAATACGGATATCAATGCAATTATTCCCTCAATCGCAATACAACGTACCGATGTGTTGCTAGATGGTGGTTCGGCAATCTATGGGACCGATGCAGTAGCTGGCGTGGTCAATCTGATTCCACGCTATAACTTCAAAGGCTTTGAAGTTCGCGGCCAGGCGGAGTTCTTTCCCGAGGATGTCTCCAGCTCTGGCTCACAGAACCTGGAAGCGATCTGGGGCACAGGTTTTGGCGAAGAGAAAGGCAGTTTCGTTATAGCAGGTAACTACACCAATACGAATTTGTATGACGCGGAAGCTGTTGGCTTGACTGCACAAAACACTCCGCAGTTCACCTCACCGATCACTGATGCGGATATTGGTGCCGATCCAGGACAGATCCTGGCAGGTAGTGCCTACGGCAACTACGGCGGGGGAAGAGGACGAGATGCGGATCCACGGCTGACAGACCCATTGTGCGGTGCTACAGATTTACTTACTAATCAAGACTACTGGGAGCTGGGTGAAATTGCACCGCCCGGCCTCGAAGAAGCGCGGGCCGGCGAGTGCTTGCGCTACCCGCCACCGGTACTGGATGGGCGAGACTCAACTCGCTGGACACTCTACAGTGCTGTGAAGTTCGACTTGAACGAGAGCTGGAGCCTCAGCGCAGAGATCTCTCGTCACGAACGAGAGCAGTACGACCTCATTCGGTTTGGCGATGTCAGGGCGACACGGGTTCGAAACGACATTCCAGCTAACCATCCGGGGATCGTCTATAACCAAAGTATAAGCCCGGTCTGGGCAGAAGCAGATCTAGGTTCATCGCTCTTTTACGGATCCAGCATCGAGCGACCCGTTGGTTTTCAGACAGAGCAGGAATACACCTCGGAGACGACATTTGCCAAGATCGCCGCGGATTGGACCATCAACGAGAACCTCCAACTCCAGCTCTCCGCGGTCTATGGCGACAGTGATACGACGCACTCACAACACCGGGCGCAAAAAGACAGATACAGCAACGCCCTCGCGGGACTCGGAGGTCCCGGTTGCGATCCGCTTACGGGAACGCCAGGTGAGGGAGCGTGCCAGTATTTCAACCCGTTCCTCAATGCTCTTCTGCCAAATGCCGCCGACCTTGGCCTGGCGAATTCACCCGAGCTGATGCAGTGGTTATTCCCTGCAAACGAGGCAGTGCGAAATGGAGAGTCTATACTGACGGCCGTAGACGCCCTCCTGAATTTCACGACTGGCATCACCCTTCCAGGTGGACCTATCAGCGGCGCCGTTGGCGCGAGCCGCATAGAAGAGGAAAACACCCTGCAATATGCGCAGGGGTTCACGGATGCAGCCTATCTGGGCTTGGACTCAGCGCTTGAAGACTTCAATGGCACACGCGTAAACAAGGCGGCGTTCGCCGAATTTCTGTTTCCCATCACGGACAACTTTGAGTTGCAAGTGGCAGGACGATATGACGACTATTCAGATATCGGTGATACCTTCAATCCAAAGGTCGGATTCGTATGGGATTTCAATGAGCGTGTGAGCATCCGCTCATCGTGGGGAACTTCCTTCAAGGCCCCTTCAGTCCTGCATACGGAACCAAACGTTATTACCTTGTCATTCCCTCCCGAGCCGACAGGTGGTCGAAATCAGCCTCGCACGCCTTTGTCGGGAATTTCCGGACCATTGGGAGGAAGCATTGAGCCTCAGGAAGCTGAAGTGTTCAGCGTTGGCGGCGAATTCGGTCTGGTAGAGAACTGGAAGGCCGTGGAGAACATCGGGTTAAAGATGTCCTACGTGAACATTGAGTTTGACGATCAGATAGGCTTTCTAGCCGAGCGCAGCCGAGTTCCCGTTGTTCAGCAACCAGGAGTAAGCGCCTTGGGTGACTGTGGTCGAACGACAGGAAGCTCCTTTGACGGCCTACGCGAGGTGGGCTTTGATACGAACTCGCCTTGTTTCGAGTTTTCGACCGAAGCCGCTCCCATAGGCACGGATCCGCGTGATGGAGCAAATCTATTTGCGGCCGACGATCTTACGACCGCTTATCGCCTCTACACGAATTTTGATGGGGCTTCCATCGAAGGGCTTGATATGCAGCTCTCCACGATGACCAATACCCCGCTGGGTAGGCTTCAAGCTGATCTACGTATGACGTACATGATCGAATATCTCGCGGGCCAGGCTGGAGGCGTAGATGGGGTTGTTGACGTTGTGGGCGTAGCCGGAGCAACCGGAGGCGCGAACCAGGATATTCCTGAGTTTGTTTTTGTCATACCCCTCCGAATGTTCTGGGAAGGGGGCAATCACGTTTCGAGCTTAACCACTCGACACATTACGGAGATCCGTAACCCTGACGGCACTATGAACACTGAAGCGCTGACAACGGTCGATTTCCAGCACAACTGGCAGTTCCTCGAGAACGCGTCCGTAAGTCTTACGGTTCGCAACCTCTTTGAAGAAGAGCCTGTACGACCTGGAGACCCTCTCCTACTCCCCCGGGAGGGAGTCAGAACGTTCTTTCTCAACTTTGCATATGCGTACTGATAATGGACTAGGGTCTGCAGGCTGAGTCTCGATTTCGTGATCAACAGCAAGTACGCCGAGGAGCAAAAATTGATCGACAGTTTTCCGTGACTTGGTCAGTAGAAAGATAACCGCGTCGCCCATCTCACAGTTTGCCCTGGCAAAGCACGACGCTGGTCAACGTTAAACACGATTCGATCACCGTATTTACCTCTGGAGAGACCCTTGAAAAAGCACACAGCAAAAAACAGCATTTTGTTCACCCGTGCATTCTTCAACCATCCAATACTCTTTGCGCTTGTATTACTCACCCTACCGGGAGTGACAGCGCATGCCGAAACTCGGCAAAGCCCCAATATCATTCTCGTGCTGGTGGATGATCAGGGTTGGACTGGGACTTCCGTGCAAATGGCTAAAGCCATTGATTCATCGCGAAGCTTTCTTTACCAAACGCCGGCCCTTGAGGCCTTCGCTAAAGAGGGTGTCCGTTTCTCCAGTGGCTACTCGTCCGCCCCCAATTGCTCGCCGGCGCGCATGAGTATACAAACCGGCAAGACCGCCGCACGATTGAAGTCAACCGACATCACGACCGTACACCCAAATAACTATGACAAGGAGCCCTACGGTCGGATCATGCACCGTCGCGCCTACGTCAACAAACCTCTGCTAATAGACCTACCAGTTCCTGAACTCTCCCTCGAAGAGCAAACCATCGCCGAGTTACTGAAGGCCACCAGACCAGAATACGTTTCCGCGCACATAGGAAAGTGGCACCTAGGGACCGCTCCTGATCTTCACGGCTATACGGTCCATAGCGGAAACACATCTAATGTAGAAGGAGAAATCGGCGATCCGGATCCCAAGAGAACGAAAGAAGTGACACAGCAGGCCATCGACTTCTTGAAGCAGCAGGCAGCTTCGAAAACACCCTTCTTTCTGCAAGTTTCTTACTACGCGGTCCACACACCATTGAGAGCCTTCGAGTCCAGTATCCTGGCGGTGCAAGATCGACAGACGGAAAGCCGTAGGAAGGGAACGGATCGACGCGTTAACCATCTCCACCCAGAATATGCCGCGATGACCGAGGAGCTAGATAGTGCCTTCGGAACGTTGATGGATTCGCTGGACGAGTTGGGCCTGGCGGACTCAACCTATGTGATTTACACATCAGACAATGGCGCCGAGATTCAGAACTCCATCACCACAAATAGCCCCTTGGCCAGGGGAAAAACGTCAGTTTGGGAAGGCGGAATTCGGGTTCCATTCCTTGTGCGAGGACCTGGTGTCGCACCAGGGCTTCAGGTAGACCTCCCGGTAGTTGGCTATGACATCCTACCAACCATTGCAGAGTGGCTAGAGATACAAGATCTACCCGCAGACCTCGACGGGGAAAGCTTTGCAGGACTACTCACCGAAGACGCGGCGGAGGCATCGCCGCGCGAAAAGGGACTGATCTGGTACTACGGCGCTTACCGCAATGGGAAGCACGTTTCTCCACAAATGGCGTTCAGGAAAGGTGATATCAAGCTTTACTGGGACATTCAGAATGACCGAGTCGATCTCTACGATCTATCGCTCGACCTCAGTGAGACAACCAACCTAGCGGGGTTTTTCCCGGATCTCGCCGATTCAATGCTAAGTGAGCTCAAAGCCTACATGGACAGCGTTGGAGTATCGCTGCCAAAACCCAATCCAGATTATGACCCGCGTCTCGACCCAGGCCTAAGGCTGCGAATCCTTGAGGAATCGGAGCCGCGCATGCGAAACCAGGGTCAGCCGAAGGAACCGGCGACTTGATCGCCTGCCAGGTCTACCGTGGGTTTCGTACGCCGAGCTTGTGTAAGAAGCCCACCGACACCCTAAGCCCTTCCTGACAATAGCCTGGCAAGGTCAGAGCGAACGAATAGCCGTCGTACTAGGAAAGGGTTTAGCGCGTGTAGAAACTTTGCGTATTGCTATATCTGATCTCGAAGTTCGGATCATCTACTACCCCGGCCTGCTGCGCGTATTGCAGGTAGTGCGCTATGAGGCTCTCGAGGATCTCGGGTTGCTCAGACGAAAGATCTGTCCGCTCACCGACGTCAGCTCGCATATCAAACAACTCCCAACGCTCAGAGCCAAAGGGCGTGTTCGTCCAGGTAGCTTTCCAAGGACCCTGGCGCACGCTTTTCCTACTCCAGTACTCCACCGCATAAACGTAGTCTTCAGGGTGTACCGACGGAGCTCCGGAAAAATGTCCGAGCATAGAACTCCCCTTCGGCAGTGCGCTGTGTAACGGAGCATTATCTGGATCGTGCGGGTCAATGCCGGCAACAGCCAATAGCGTCGGATAGATATCACTGACCGTGGCGTAAGCACTGCTAACACGGTTTGGAACCACCAGGTCTTTGTGAACGGCAATAAACGGAGAGCGCGTCCCGCCGTCGGCGGCGAAGGCTTTATACAGTTTCAGCGGTGTGCTGCTAACGGAGGCCCAATTGGGACCCATTGTTTCGTAGGAATTAGGCAGCCCTATATTCTCAAGACGGTTATCAAAATTGTCCCGCAACCAGTTTTCCGGAGAGAGATCGGCTGGGTCATTACCATCCGCACCATTATCGGAAAAAAATAGGATTAACGTATTGTCGTACTCGCCCCGCTGTTTGAGCACTCGAAGCAAACGCCCGATGTTTTGATCCAAAATATCAACCATAGCGGCATGAACCTGCATGCGCTTACGCTCTCTCAGCCTCAGTTCCTCGCTAAGCTCTTCCCAACGAGGCCATCCCGGATTTGGGCCAGCACTTGTATGCTCTGCGGTAAACAAACCCAGTTCGCGCTGGCGCCGCAGGCGCTCCGTTCTCACAGGCTCATAACCGTTTTCGTAGGTGGCCTCGTATTTGGCAATGACCTCCGCAGGAGCGTGGAGAGGCCAATGGGGAGCGGTGTAGGAGGCAAAAGCGAAGAACGGCTTGCTGTCATCCTGGCGGTCTTCAATAAACTCAATAAGCTTGTCCGTGTAGTAATCGCTGGAGTAGAAGTCGTCAGGCAGCGATTGAACGGGCTTGTCATTGGAGAAGTAATTGATTGTTGGTATCGGGGCTTTGAGCATGTGCCGCCTGTCGGCATAGTGACTTCCGCCACCATTTTGCAGCCAGAATGCACGGTCAAAGCCCTGATCCATGGGATTGAAGCCAGCTTTTAGGGCAGAACCACCTTTAGGGGATAAGTCCCACTTTCCCGCCATAAAAGTGTGGTAGCCATTAGCCTGCAGCCTATCTACAAAGGTTCTTGAGTCTTCATTCAAGAAAAAGAACGGGTTCTTTTTTCTCGTCTCACCAGGGCTAGGCGGCGCTCCCCTGCGTCGATCGTCCACTCCCGTAAACAATAGTTGCCGGGTAATTGAACAGGTGGGAGCAACATGGAAGTCGGTAAGTAGAGCGCCCTCGGAAGCCAGTTCGTCGAGGTGCGGTGTGTCAATTTCTCCACCAAAGGCACCCACGTCCGAATAGCCAAGATCGTCGGCCAGAATGAGCAGGATGTTAGGTGCATGACGAGAAGCACCTTCACTGTTACCCCTGTCGTCTTCCTCCCCGAGGGCGGGCATAACGGTAAGCGCACCCAAGGTTGCTATACAGACCAGGGCCGCAGATATCTGTGATTCTAGTCGGCCAAAACCCAATAGCCGTTCCCTAACGCGGCTATCGCTTCCGTGTTCGTTCTCATGGGGGTAATCGGACATTGTTTTCCTCAAGATATCTATCCCACTCGGTCAGAAGCTCCTGGAATAGCTGCGGCTGATCAGCAGACACATCCTTAGTCTCCTGGGGCTGCTGACGTATATTGAACAATCGCCATTTCTGGGGCATGGCGCCGTTGGTCTTGACAATTTTCCAGTCCCCCCGCAGCAGGGCGAACTTGTTGCGGTATTCCCAACCGAACACCACATCGTTTTGAGAGCGACAAGCTTCCTCAGCGACACAGTCAGGGTTGGCAAATACAAGGGGGCGACCGGATATGGGATGCTTGCTATCAGAAGAAGCGTTTAAGGCATCAATGCTCACTCCCGCAGCGCGGTAAATACTTGCCGTGAGATCTCGAACTGTCATCGTCCGAGCATCGACACTCCCTCTCCGTTGGCCGACGGTTTTCACCGCAGGGCCCCACCAAAGAATCGCGGGAACGCGAATACCCCCTTCCGAGGTGTTGTGTTTAAAACCACTAAACGGGATGTTAATGGCGCTAGCCCAGTGCATTCCCAAAGAAATGTAAGACGAGGGCATGCCCATGTTGCCGAGGCTATTGTCTGCCGTGGCCACACGTTCGCCAAAGAATCGATGTCCCTCCGCTTCCGTCGCGGAAGCTCCATTATCCGAAGTAAAAACAACAATCGTGTTGTCCAAACGGCCACTTTCTCGCAACGAATCCAACAAGCGTCCAATGTTTTCATCAATACGATCAATCATCGCCGCGTAGGCTTCCATGCGCCGGGACTGCCGGCGTTTCTCATCGGCCGATAGGGCCAACCAGAGGCTTTCAAGCCGTTCGAGGGTTTGGGTTTGTTGGCCCCAGTTTGAGTCTAAACCAGCGGCTTTCAGCCCAGACAAACGAGCCTTAGCAAGAGACGCATATCCATCATCATAAGCACCGAGATACTGTTGCAGATTCGACGACGGTGCCTGGAGAGGAAAATGGGGCGCCGTAAAAGCAAGATAAGCAAAAAACGGCTTGGCTTCGGCTGGCGTCTGGGCGATAAACGATATCAGCCTGTCTGTGTATAAATCTGACGAATAAGCGTTCGCAGGCCAGTCAACCGCAACGCCATCTTCTCGATAGGGTGTTTTCTCAATGCTATGGGCACTGCCAAAGGCGTCGTAGTGGCTCGCTACCCCACCGAGCATGGCAAAACTCCGATCAAAGCCACGAGCCGTCGGTATCTGCCCATCGCCCATACCCAAATGCCATTTCCCAGCCATATAGGTTCTGTACCCGGCGGACGAAAGCACCTGGGGCAGCGAGTGGATACGCTCATTTAAGTAACCCTCATAACCCGGATGACCTCGCTGGTGAGGTTGAATGATTTCGCCCATGGTGCCCAGGCCCGCCAGATGATTATCCACACCGCTCATCAACTGCGCTCGGGTGGTCGAGCAAGAAGGCGTTGCATAGAAATGACTCAGGCGAACACCCTCGGCCGCGAGCCGGGCCAATTCCGGTGTTGCTATCTCGCTGCCGAAAGGACCGATGTCTGTGTAGCCAAGATCATCGGCAACGATGAGAATGATATTAGGGCTCGAAGCCTCGAAGAAAGAGCCGGACGAGGTGTTGGGTTCCGGGGAATCGGGAGACTTAGGATTGCACGCGACAATGGTGACGCTGTAAATAATAGCCACCAGAGCCTTAAAAAGGCCCTTGCCGCCGCCATGAGACACGCTCCTAAGGCTCGACCTTCGTGGGTACGACATCGGCGTCTGCCATCATTCTCTTGATGAGGGCTTCGTCCTCACGCTGCTCTGGAGTCAGGGCTTGTCGTCGGAAGTAGTTCTTCTCATAGCCACCGGGCTCGTACACCATAAATGCCTCTACGGGTTCGTCGCCCATAACCTTAGCGGCGTGTGCCGCGCGCGGTGGGATGTAGACCATATCGCCCGGGCCCAGGACTTGTGTTTCGCCATTGACCGTCCATTGCATCTCCCCCGTGATCATGAGAAACACTTCGGTGTGCCAATGATGCGCATGACTCATGCTGTAACTATCAAAGCCAGGGAGAAACTTTTCCTTGACGATGGAAAATCGTCCCTCCGATTGTCCCGCCGTCAGCATGAACTGCGAGTGCATAAATCTGCGCTTGTGGACTTCCGCTGTGTTTGCGTCGAAGAACACCTCCTTGTCTGCCTGGTGTTCGACAACCGCCGACTCGTGCGCCGAAATGGTAAGGCTGTCAAGAAACAAACAAAGTGAGATCGAAAGAGCCACGCATTTAATGGGTTTTCTCATGAGGATACCTCTCGTTGGTTATTTGTCGGCGAGACTAGGGCAACTGCAATCAAACAAACTAATCGTCGCTAAGTCTGGCTCAACATCGATTTCCGATGTAACAACTTGGCCAAAAAAAGGGCCGGCACTCACACACGGAGTGACCGACCAATGCGCCCCGATTTACCAACGGTACTTTGCCTGTAGGGAAACGTTGCGACCCCGATCTGCAAACGCTACGAACGTACCCGTAGCGCTCTGAGGAGCTGGCACCGCAAAACGCCATACTTCCTCATCGGTAAGGTTCTTACCTATCAATGCCAGGCTCCAACCTCCAGAGCCCTGCTGAGCCAGCTCGATGCGAGCACCCCAACGCTCAAATGCGTCAATAACTGTACTTTCGTTAGCGAGCGCCTGTGCAACCTTGTAGTCGTCGGTGAAACTCATATTCAGCAGTGCAGACAAGCGCCACTGTGTACCAATAGGCGTCTCGTACCGGAGATTCAAATTGCCCGAGTAGTCCGGCGCAAAAGGTCTGGCTTCACCGGAAGGTACTACTTCTTCTCCGGTGAGCTCATTGATCCACTCGTCGAAATGCGCATCAAGGAAAGATAGGGAGTAACCCAGAGTCCAACTTTCCGAAAGAGCCCAACGTCCTTCGATCTCTACACCTTGGCTGGTTGCACTCGCTGCGTTTTCAATAAAGAAGGCCTGCACCTCGGGGTCGCGAAGCGACACCTGGAGGTCTTCATACTCACTCCTGAAAACAGCAACATTGAACTCCATGCCACCATCTAACAAGGTCGACTTCAACCCGACCTCGACCGCATCGACAGTTTCTTCGTCGTAGTTAAAGGTGACCGGAGCGATTTCTTCGTTTAGCGAGAGCGGATCGAACCCACCCGCTTTAAAACCATTCTTGTAACTTGCATAGACGAGTACGTCGTCCGTCGGCGTCCAGTTGAGATCAAGACTCTGGTTGAAGTCGCTAAAGGTCTCATCACCATTAATGCTGTAGTTATCGCGTCTCCCTACTCTGCCCACACAGGGAGGGCCCATAACAACATTGCAGTCGAGTATTGGCCCTAGCTCACCATCCTCAAGCAAGTGATTGCTGACGGTTAGGGCGCCCTCTTTGTCAACAGAGGTATAGCGCAATCCCAGGGTAGCTGAAAAGCGGTCGCTAAATTCCCAGGTAGCCGCCGCAAAGGCCGCATAGGACTGGGTGTCCTCATCGAAGAAACTCTGAAATCCTGTACCCGAGTCGTAGTCGGTTTGGCCTGCATCCTCTCCACGGGCAATAATGTTGGGCGTTCGATTGTTCTGGTAAGTACTCAAGTCCGTGGCATCAAAGTACAAACCCGCCAGGTAGCTAAGCTTTCCAATCTTCGGGGAGATGATGCGGAACTCCTGGCTAATCTGATCAAATTCCTCGTTGCGCACCACATGCGCCGTGTCCCAAGGACTGCCATCGGTATCGATGTCACGCAGGTTCTCGTAGGCGCTGAATCCAGTGAGGGAAATTAGCTCGTACTCACCGACGTCGTACGCAATTTTCAAAGAGTGATTGGCCGATTCCAGATTAGTGATAACAGAATCAAAGCCGGTACCCGTACCGCCCTGCACACCATTTAGATTGAAATCACCTTCATAGCCTTGGATCTCCCAAGTGTCGGTATTGCAGTTCGCTCGCCCTCCATTGGGGCCTACACCTGGTCTACGAGGGCCAATGAGTTCTGCCAACTCTTCTGTGCAACCGAACAGCTCCATAGTGTTGAAGTCCTGCTCTTGATCGCTGAGCGCAGCCTTGAAAACTATCGACAGATTCTCTTGTGGATCATAGGTCAAGGTCAGCCGGCCCGAGACGTTCTCGACCTGCGGGACATCGATGGTAGTCGAAGTTCCTGTCGTCCAGTCCTGCACCGAATTACTCATCCAGCCACCCAGATCGTAGTAACGCAGTGCCAGTCGCGCCCCGAAGGTGTCGGTCACGGGCCCACCAGCTGCAACGTCAACCGTCAGCTCCTCATCATTGGGTTCATAAGTGGTGGTCACATTGCCCGAAAACTCTGAACCGGGAGAACGAGAAGTCACACTCAGGGCGCCACCGATGGTGTTGTTTCCGAAGTAGGTCGACTGGGGTCCGCGCAGTACCTCAACTCGCTGAACGTCGAGAAAGGCATCCCGTGTCTGAGCCGCTCGACCCAGATAGACCCCGTCGAGAAAGGTACCTACGGATTGCTGGAACCCGGGGCTGTTGCCAGAGCCGATTCCGCGAATATTCACAGAGGTACCCGCCGTTGTCTGAGTTATGGTTACCCCGGGTAGATCGTTGCTGAGCTCCTGCAAGTCAACGATATTCACATTCTCAATGAACTCACCACTGACCACCTGTACCGAGATTGGCACATCCTGCAGGCTTTGATCTTGCCGTTGCGCAGATACAATGATTTCTTCCAGAGGACCCGCACTCTCTTCTAAGGTCTGGCTGTTTTGGCCCAGTGCTGAAGGAGCCAATCCTCCCAGCGATGCCACCAAAATAGCGTTGGCCAACCGCAGTCTCTTGCTATTCAAAGGAACAGGTGTGTGAGGTCCAGTCTGCGTGGATGTGCTGAAGCATGATGCACGAGGTGAGCCCATAGATCCTCCGGGTTTTAGTGTTCTAGGCTATGCATCTCGGAAGAGAGGACAGCCTTGATCGATGCCTTATTAATTTTTGTGCGGCCAACTGCCTGAGAATTGTCGCTGCGGTTATAGTTATCGTTACTCATCACTGACTAGCCTGTACCACGAAACCTCGCAGCGAAAGCTGCGGTTCGCTCAGACTGAAAGAACTATAGTTGTTCTCGATTTTGAATTTAATTAGGCATTAATCGATCATGCCATTCTCGATTGGGAAACAATTCGTCAGCCGTAAATTCTTGACTCAATGGATTCTTGACTCAATGGGAAGTACGCTCTAGAAACCGAGCATTCAAGCTTGGATCTTGGGGTGTTGAAGTCCTGGCGCTTCGGATTAGAGTCGGAGGGTTACACCTTCGACTTCATATCGTGCTTTACGAGCCGCAGCGCCAGGACGCCTGCAATCAAAGGAATACAACAAGGCGCCGACGACTTGGCGCGCTGCTCATCCGTTAACGCGGCGTAGGACCAGCGCCCTTGGTAATCCCAACTAAGCCCTTATCATTGCTGGGATCGTAATCTGGATTGGATCGCGGTAACTCCGCATTGACGTCCTCGAAATACTGATCGAGGGCATTGGCTAGCTGCGCCTTTGCGTCCGGTCTGAAGCGACTCAGATCCGTGGTTTCAGCTACATCGAGATCGAGATCAAACAGCTGGTCTTCGCCCGAGGAAAAGTCTCGAATGAGTTTATGTTGGCCTATCCGGATTGCCGCCTGAGGAGCCACATGCTTGATGTTTCGGTAGGCACTGTAATACCAAACCATCGGCTCCGTAGCACGATTTATCTCCGCGCCATCTCCTTGGGCGGCAAGTGCCGCGAAGCTACCTCCATCTATCGCTTCAGGCAGTTTGGTTTTCGCCCCAATCCAATCGGCGATTGTCGGCAGAATGTCGTAGCCGATCACCGGTGTATTGATCTGCTTTCCTGCCGGTATTCCTGGCCCTCGAACCACAAACGGTACACGTATCCCGCCCTCCCAAACATGGGTCTTCCCTTTCGCAAGGGGTGCGTTACTGGTCGTCATGGAAGTCACCTCTGCGCCATTGTCTGAGGTGTAAATAATGTAAGTGTTGTCACTGAACCCTAACTCATCGACCGTATCGAGGATTCGCCCCACGCTATGGTCCATTTCCTCGGTCATCGCAGCGTAGACGTCGTTCTGGTGAAGGCTTGGTGACTTTGCGCTGTACTTTGCAACGGTTTCGTCAAGAGCGATAACCGGCGTGTGTACCGCATAGTAAGAAACTTGAAGAAAAAACGGTTTATCGTTTTCAGCTACGGCTTCAAGAAAACCTATCGCACGATCAGCCACCTCCGATGATCGTTTCGGATCAGGCGCACCTTGATTTCCTGGTGCATTGCTAGTCGCGCCATCGTGAACATCATAGCCATGGAGCTCCGGTGACTTTCCCCCCATATGCCACTTGCCGATGTGTGCAGTTACGTAATCCGGGTTCTCGGCTTTCAAATATTCGGCAATAGTGACTTCTTCAAGGGCTAGCTCTGTGATCGGGTGAGGCAATATCAGCGGCTTGTTTAGATAGAAACGCTCATAGAATCCGTACACGTCTCCCTTCGGACCGGGAACCGCATCGATAATGTCGGTCGCACGAATCCTGACGGGTGTCTTCCCGGTTTGGATACTCATACGCGTTGGAGAGCAATTGGGGGCCGGGGCGTAGCCATTTGAGAAACGAACTCCTTCGGCGGCCAAACGCTCCAGGCTGGGTGTCTCGTAGAAATCGCTCACGGAACCGCGAACGCGACTGTCCATTGTCACCGACGATCCAGTCCAGCCCTGATCATCGGTCAGAATCAGAATTACATTGGTGGCGGAGGTCTGTGCCGCAAACCAAAGGCCAGAGAAGCCAATCAGGATACAGAAGAGTCTTGCGATCATTTAAATCTACCTTTAAAGCCAAGATAATCCGAAGGAAGCTTGTGCAGCTTCTGAGGTCGCCTGGGGCCATCGAGTTCTCTAGAGTCTAGGCGTTGATCGCCATTCATATCCAAGCGCTTAAGAGCCGCCGTCTCGACCTGGGCAAGGGATTGCTTGGCCGACAAGAGCATTGCACCGAGTAACAGCAACGCCAGCAATAGGGCCAGTAGTCTACGAGGGCATTCATCTAGGACTGGTTGTTTTATCTACGAATGAACATACACATGGACCCGTGAGACAGGACATGGTTATTGGCAACACGACAGCGAGAGGGATAGCGTCAGTAGCTGCAGCAACTTACGGGCCTTTACCATGGGCTGCTGCAAGACGCTTTTGTGTCTGAGCGCTCCCATGAGTTACTCATTCGATTTAACCAATCAGCGATGCTCAAAACCGTAAGCACGCGCGATCCAGTAACTTCCCTGAACTATAGTTCTTGGTGATTTGGAAAAGAATTGCGCGTTGAGACAGCACGCCATTCTCAATTAGGAAATAGTTCCTAGCCTTGGTTCAATTTAGACTGGAAAGCTCTTCGCGCGGCGGCATTGCGCCCCCTGCCCCTGCTTTCGCTAACAACCAATCTCGGGGGATCGCGTACCCGGCCAACTCCAGCGTATTCACCACGGCGATGTCATCGTGCACGCCGACCTCGCGAACAAACGGGAGCGCATCGCGAGTACGAGCGATGATTGCCGCGTTGGTTTGGCGTCGGAGCCACAGTGCCGTTCGCAAATTGTCTTCGGAGCGGTCCGTAGACATCACGAATATGTTCCGCGGAGAGTCTATGGGCAGCTCGTCGTTGAGGTCCGACCAAACCTGGGGATGAGAGATGTCCCCCTGAAAACTGTGCAGCTCGATCTCTGTCGATATCGCTACCTGCTCTCGGGTGACCAATAGGCGACGTTCTACATCATCGGAAAGAACCGCTATGGCCTCGATACGCCCTGCCGCCGTGTCTTGCAAACGCTCAAGGATCGACTGGCCGAAAGGCCCAAATCCGGCCAACACAATCACCGCGCTGTCGTGCTGCTTATCAAGCAGCGGTTCAATTTCCTGTTCGACCATGCGGCGAGCCGCTAACTGATAGGTATTAAAGGTGTTGATCGCCCCCCCTTGCGAGGTCGTCCCCATGGCGCGCATAAAGCGGAGCTTCATGCAGTGCACCGTGATGTTTCCCGCAAGGGCCGGATTGCGCTGTAGCATCGTGTGGGCCAGGCCGAAGCCACTCAGACTCTCTTCACCGAGTATCAGCACCCGGGATGCGCGGCGTATGGAAATCCGCTCAAACACGTAGTCGTCGATCACGTCGGAGACGAGGGCAAGGACACCGTACTGTTTTCGAAGTTGGGCCAGGCGATACTGGGATACGGAACTGTCCACCACCAAGACGACCAGCGCTCGGGTATCGAACTCTCTGAGGCGGCGCAGCAGCATTTCCGCCAGCTTCTCGTCGCCAACGATGACGATGTGGTTGCGAGCATGCCGAAGCCGGAACTTCTCCGTGGAGAACACTCTAAATATGGCATCAAGTATCGCCGAGACCGTGAGCACCGGCGCCGCAAAATAAGCGATCCATAGCCCTGCCCGCGCCCAGATCGGCCCACCCTGAGGCGTACCCAGATCCACGCCGCCAATGACAAACAAGCTAAGCGCGTAGTAGGTGTACTCCAGCACGCCGCCATGCGGCTTGAGATCGCGTTCGGTGAAACCTACGCCCAGGGCCATCGCGAAGACCGCGATGAGCACCACAGCTATGGCCATAACGATGCGATAGGGTACTTTCTCTATCAATCCCCTATTCCTGATTCTGTAAACGGGTGCCGCATTCTAAGCGGGAACTTTCCCGTTACCTAATCAGGCCAGCCCGGTGAGCGCCCCGCAACAGGTAAGCGACCCTGCCCCTTTCCCCTCAGGCCGCCGCGCTCTCCAATAAAAGTACACCGGCACCGGTATTCGAGATAGGCGCATGGTAATGCTTGTGCAAGCAGTTCACGCTAGCGCCCAGGGCGCCTCGCATCACCAGCCACATGATCGACTCGATACCTTCCGTGCCTGCCTGGCGAATAATCTCGTCGGTGGGCTGTGCCGCGAACCAGTCGGGATCGTTGATCACGCTATCCATTACGGCCAGATCGTAGTCAACATTAATAATGCCCGCGCGCTCGCCCTGGAGCTGATGCGAGAGACCTCCCGTGCCAGCTACGACGACTTTCAAATCGTCCGGGTAGGATTCGATCGCGACCTTAAGTGCTTTCCCAATCGCATGGCAACGACGGGCACTTGGAAGGGGGTGCTGCACCGTGTTTACGGCAAAAGGTATGGTTTTGACCGGCCAGTCCTTTCGATCGCCGTAGAGCACCCGCATCGGATTCACAAAGCCGTGATCCACACGCATCTCCTGGCAGGTGCACATATCAAACTCCTGCTCGATAAGGCTCTCTGCGATGTGCCAGGAAAACGCTGCGTCACCCGTGAACGGCGCCGAAAGCTCCAGTCCCCACCCCTCGTCGGCGTTCTCGTAGCGATCCGCGCAGCCAATTGCAAAGGTCGGCACCTTATCGAGAAAGAAGTTCAAACCGTGATCGTTGTAGACGATGATCATGACGTCCGGTTTGTTCTCTTCAAGCCAATCGTGAACCGGCCCGTAGCCATCAAAAAACCGCTTCCAATAGGGATCCTGCGTGAGGCCATCGGTAATCGCATTACCTACGGCAGGTATATGTGAGGTGGTGATGCCGCCAATAATCTTAGCCATTCCAGTAGCCTCCTTCCTTTTCCAGTCGCTCCAGGAGTCCCTCGCCTTTTTCGGACAGTTTCCCCTTAAACTCTTCGGTAGTAATGCCCTGAAACGCCGCACCGGCGTCCTGCACGGACAACCCACGGGGAACACAAAACTTCGCCATGTAGTAGATGTTCGTTCCCGAGCGAAGAATGCCAAGAAAATCCTGGCTCACCACCATCGCTTTCTCGTCATCCGACAAACCAAACTTGTCACAATAAGCGGCGGGATCGGCGTCGAACTCTTCGCGACACCGTGCCTCATTAAAGGAGTAGAACAGCTTATTCAGGGCATAGGATCGATGGGCCATCTCGCCATCGAACACATATGTTCCCTCGATGTCGTCGTAGTCGTGTTTTTTCCAATTCATCTTGGTCTCCCAGTGCTGGAACAAGCGCGGCATTACCCCAGCGACGCTACAAATTCCTCGGTATCGATCTCCGCCTGTGTGGCCGATGGGTAACGTGCACCACTGACAGACTGTTGGCTAATGAGCTGCCCCGCCGCGTCGAGTACCTTGGCATCAACGGTGATGTTCCCGGCCTCGAAGTTCTCTGCCAGGTGCTCCACAGATCGCGTACCCGGAATCGGTAGGATGTGATCTCCCTGGTCGAGTAGCCAAGCGAGAGCCAGCTGTGCAGGTGTACATACCGCCTCGCTTGCCAGACTCTCGAAGCGCTCGAACAACTGACCGTTGGCCGTACGGTGGGGTTCTTGGAAGCGCGGCATGGCGCGGCGGATATCTCGCTCCGTCATCGCCTCGGTATCGGTAGTGGCCGCCGCCAGGAATCCACGAGCCAGGGGACTGAAGGCAACCAGCGCAACCCTAAGCTCGCGGCAGGTGTCTAGAAGCGCGATCTCGGGATTACGCGTCCACAGAGAGTATTCGCTTTGCACCGCCGCTATGGGCATCACCTTGTGAGCTCTACGCAGCGTGGATGCCGACACTTCGGACAGGCCAATGGCACCGATTTTTCCCTGCAAAACCATCTCGCCCAGGGCACCGACGCTGTCCTCTATCGGCACCTGCTTATCCCAACGGTGCAAGTAGTAGAGGTCGATAAAATCTGTACGGAGGTTTTGCAGCGATTCATCGATGGTTGCGTGCAAGGTCTCCGGCCGGCCGTCGATCACTCGCTTACCGTCGACGCCCCGCATACCGCATTTGCTCGCCAGGAATATCTCCTCGCGCCGGGGGCCCAGAAACTCGCCCACAAGTTTCTCGTTGCGGCCAAATCCGTACAGCGCGGCCGTGTCAAAATGACGAACACCCAACTCAAAGGCCGTATCCAAGAGACGCAGGGCGTCGGCCTTGTCAGGAGGATGGCCGTAAGCATGACTGAGGTTCATGCAGCCCAGGCCTATGGCACCCACGCTTCGACCCGCTATTTCACGCGCAAGCATATGCAGCAACCGTCAGCGCCAGGGAGTCTAGATTTTGGATGTCGGCCATCGAGTTACAAATCCAGCTTGAACAACTCAATGGCGTTCTCGCGGCCAATCTGAACTCGCTCCTCATCAGTAATCACCGTGGTGGTATCGAACCAGTTCGCGGCATCTTCCATACGCTCGAAAGGATAGTCAGTACAGAAGTAAAGGCGGTCTTTACCGAGCATCTCGAGGGCACAGCGAAACGTCGCATCGCAAAAGTTACCACTGGTCGTGACGTGAAAGTGCTCGCGGAAATACTCACCGAGCAGCCGCTTGCCGCGGTAACCACGGGTTGAGAACTTCAGCCGGGCGTCGATGCGCCAGAGGTTGTAGGGAATGAACTCCCCCATGTGCCCGACGACAATCTTCAGGTTCTTAAAATCTTCAAACAGACCCGAGCCGCAAAGGCGCAACGCGTGAATCGACGTCTCCACGGAAAACCCCCAGGGCGAACTGCGCAACCAGGGGTGGTCCATCAGATTGGCCGACTGGGAAGGCAGCCCCATCCGTGGATGCAGGTAAAAGGGTACGTCGAGGCTGGAAACGGTTTCCCAGAACTCACGAAACTCCGGAACATCGTAGTAGACCGCCGAATCCGCCACGTCTCTGTGGGTAAACCCGTTAACCAGTGCCCCCTTGAAGCCAAGGTCCTTCACGCAACGCTCAAGCTCCAGGGCGGCCGCCTTGGGATCCTGCATCGGCAGCGCGGCAAGCCCTGCATAACGACCAGGGTGTCGGTCAATGGCGTCCCTGATCGCATCGTTTGCCTTGCGCGCGGTCTCCACCGCCTGATCGCGGTCCAGGATTCCCTGGATCGCCGGTGCGTTCAACGACAAAATCGCCAGCTCGATGCCGTTGCGATCCATCATCTCAATCCGCTGGTCGTCGAGATCGAGGATATCCTTGGTGAAGTCGTCGAAACTCGCCGATTCGCCGGCAAAGTCCTTCGTTTCCGCCACCGTATCGACGATCGCCATGTGCTCTTCAAAAACAATTTTTCCCTGCATTAGCTGGACCTCTAACTGGCTATTCTGTGATTCACGCGGTCATTTGCTGCTCAAGGTCGTGCAGCACTTTGTAGCAGGGCAACACGCTGGCAATACTGGAATTGGGCTCTCTACCCTCCGCGATGGCGGCAAAAAACTCGCGATCCTGTAGTTCGATGCCGTTCATGGAGACCGCCACACCCGAAACATCAATCGGCTCTTCCTTCCCATCCACGAGATCGTCATAACGGGCGATGTAAGTGCCGTTGTCGCAGATGTAGCGGAAGAACGTCCCAAGCGGCCCATCGTTGTTGAAAGAGAGCGACAGCGTGCAGATGGCACCGTTCTCCGCTTTGAGCTGGATAGACATATCCAGAGAGATACCCAGCTCTTCGTGGATCGGTCCCTGGATCGCATTCGCCGTCACAATCGGTGAGCCGGCCTGGTAAGCGAACAGATCAACCGTGTGGGCCGCGTGGTGCCACAAAAGATGGTCGGTCCAGCTGCGCGGCTGCCCCTCCGCATTGATGTTTTTGCGTCGGAAAAAGTAGGTCTGTACATCCATCTGCTGCACACTCAGCTCACCACCCCGGATCCGCTGATTCACCCACTGATGCGAGGGATTAAAGCGTCGCGTATGACCGACCATGCAGACTTTGCCAGTCTTCTTTTGCGTATCCATCACTGCCGCAGCATCGGCCCAGCTGTCCGCGACGGGGATCTCCACCTGTACGTGCTTGCCCGCTTCCATGCATTGAATGGATTCCGATGCATGTTGCTGCGTGGGTGTGCAGAGGATCACCGCTTCCGCCTCGGTCTCTGCCAACGCTTCCGTCAGACTCGTGGAGACGTGACTGATGCCGTACTTCTCAGCCACGCTTTGCGTTTTCTCCAGGGTTCTGCCGACCAGCGAGACCACATCTATGCCATCGATGTTCCGGATTCCGTCCAGATGCTTGATACCGAAGGCGCCCGGCCCCGATAAAAGTACTTTCACTTGCTGATCCTCCCTGGATTAGGTTTCTTGAACGACGTTGCGATCTGGACTCATCAAGCTTGCAGAGCGACCTCTTCAGGCCAGTACAAGCGCATGGGGTTGTCGACCAGAAGCTTCCGCTGAAGCTCAGTCGTCGTTGCGATGCGCGGGATGAAATCGACCAAGTCGCCCTCATCCGGCGTGTGTGACTTCAGATTCGGGTGGGGCCAGTCCGTACCCCACAACACACGATCGGGGAACATGTCGACCACTCGTTTTGCAAACGGCACCACATCGTCATAGCGATAGCTTGCCTCGGCCGTTAATCGATCCGGGCAACTCACTTTGCACCAGAAATTCTCATTCTCCTCAAGGAGCCGAAGAAACAGCGCGAAAGCCTCACCATCCACTGATTGGGTTACATCAGGTCTACCCATGTGATCTACAACCACCTCGGTAGGAAGCGACGCAAAGAAGTCGAAGTTCTCGGCCAAATCCGCGGCCTCGAAGTAAATGACGATGTGCCAGCCCAAAGCCGTGATCTTGGTGGATATGGTTTCCAGCGATTCGTAAGGAAGCTTGTCTACCAAGCGCTTTACGAAGTTGAAACGAACGCCCCGTACGCCGGCTTCGTGTAGTGCCTGGAGCTCCGCTTCGTTGACATCGGCCGCGACGGTAGCCACGCCTCGGGCCTTACCTTCCGAATGCAAGAGGGCATCTATCAGCGCTCGGTTGTCGGCACCATGGCAGGTCGCCTGCACGATGACGTTGCGACTGAATCCCAGGTAGTCCCGCAGTGCCCAGAGCTTTTCCTTCGGACCATCACATGGCGTGTACTTGCGTTGCGCTGCGTATGGAAACACCGCACCCGGACCGAACACGTGGCAGTGCGCATCTACAGCACCGGCAGGAGGTACAAACTCAGGTTTTCGCGGATTTGGGTGATACACCCGCCAACCGAAATCCATAGTGAACTCACTCATGATATTTGCTCGACCCTTGAACGGGGCGAGTGCTTGCGGATCGCATCGAGCATTTCACCAAGGTGTTCCTTCTCCAGTGCATCTCGATGTTGTGCCGCCCACGCCTGACGCTTCTCGCAGCTGACACTCATCCACGGCTCGACGCCCGCTTCACGCACTGTCTTGGCTACCTCACGCATCTCCTCAGCTCTGCGAGTGCCGTGATGAAGAGTCCTCGAAACGAGATATCTTGCGTGATCCGGCCAATACGGGCCCGGTAACAAATTCTCGAGAGAGGCGATGACCGATTGTTCGACACCGTAGTAACGAGCCGCCAGGAGCGACTCCGTAATCAGAGCCTCCATGCCTTTGATAATCACGCTGCGACACATCTTGGTCGCGGCGGCTTTGTCGTGGGCTGTCGATATGGCTTCCATGCCGCAGAAACCCAGATCCTCGCCAACCACCCTTGCTTTTGCGCTGGCGGGCCCGGACAAGAGAATCGGTGCTGAGGTTCGTGATGGGTGAATCGGCGACATAATGGCCGCTTCCACAAAGCGCCCTCCCGCGTCGCCGATCAGGTCACCAACTTCCTGCTTGGTGCGTGGTGACACGGAGTTCAGATCAAAGTACAGCGCCCCAGGTTCCAGAGACTTGCAGGACGCACGCGCCGCTGCGACGGCCTGTTCGGCCGTCACCGCACAAAACACGACATCGCATTGCTGGAGCGCTACACCCGCTTCGTCGGCCACCAGGAGTTTGTCCTGCGAGGAAATCTCAGCGAGATGCGCGCTTGCGCTACTTTTCCTGTCATCAAACTGCCAGTCCCAGACCTGGACGCATATGTTTCCCCTCTTAAGCAGGTCCTGCGCCAGCACCAAGCCAACCTCACCCAACCCAATAATGCCCACCCGCCGCGGAGTCATTACCGCTGAGACTCCGACCGATTGGGAATCATCACTTCCCCGCGCATCAGCAAGCGCGCCGTACGCAGCAGCGCGGCGCGCCGTACTTCAATACCGGCCTCATCATTACTGCTGGCAATATCGACCTCTACACTGAAAAAACCACTGGGGTGCTCGACCTCCAAGGTTACGGGGCCAGCCGACTGATCAACATCACAGAATTCGCTCGCAACGCTACCGGGAATGGCGCAAGCCGTGGCAACGCTTACCGAACCGAGCACGCCGATGGCTTCATGCACGCGATGTGGAATGAAAGTCCGCGTATTGATACAGCCTCCAGCCTGTGGTTCCGAGACAAGGCACATCTTCGGCACGGTTTTGGTGCTTACCTCGCCAAGATTCATCAAGGGGCCCGCGACAAGGCGCAATTGCTCAACCCGCTGTTTCAGAACTTCGTTCGCCTCGAGCTCCGCCGGGGTCTCCACTCCGCTAACCCCAAAGTCTGCAGCACGCAGAATCACGACGGGCATGCCGTTATCGATGCAGGTAACCGTAGCCCCCTCTATGACGTCGACCACGTTTCCCGTCGGCAGGAGCTTGCCGCTACTCGAGCCGGCGATATCCAGGAATTGAATCGGTACGCCGGCGGCGGTACCCGGAACACCGTCGATACGTTCACTTCCCGAATAATTCACCACGCCGCCCGGGGTCGATACCGTCGCCAGAGCGAGCGCTTCTGTATTGACCATACGGATACGAACTTCCGTGCTGCCCTGTCGAGGAGCAACCAGCCCGGCTTCAATTGCGAAGGGACCCACCCCCGCAAGTATGTTCCCGCAGTTTTGGGACGTGGCCACCTCGGCCCGGTCCACAACGACTTGTAAAAATAGGTAGTCGACATCGACATCCGGAGTCGTCGACGGCGAAACCACAGCGACTTTACTCGTGAGCGGGTGGGCTCCACCCATGCCGTCGATTTGTCGCTCGTCGGGAGACCCCATCAACGACAGAAGCAGTTCGTCTCGCTCTTCGACCGAATCCGGAAGATCCTCCTCAAGAAAGTAGAGACCTTTAGAGGTTCCTCCTCTCATCACCATGCAGGGAATTGCGCGCTGCATCTCGAAGTCCTAACTATCCTCTGACTGCTTTACATAGCGCAGCCCTTTCTCACGCAGAGAGTCACGCATGTTGTAAATATCCAGTCCAAGTTCGCCAGTGGCCAGGCGGGCGCGCTTTTCATCTTCCTTAGCCAAACGTGCGCTTACTTTTTGGTATACACACTCGGCTTCCGGTCTGCCTACGACGACAACACCGTCGTCATCTGCAACCACGAGATCCCCAGGGTTTATAAGTTGGCCAGCGCACACGATAGGGACATTAACGTTACAAACGGTCTCTTTTACACAACCCTGGCCGTGTATCGCTTTGGACCAAACTGGAAACTGCATTTGCGTTAAGGTCGCAACGTCGCGAACGCCTGCATCTATGATCAGCCCCAGTACGCCCCGAGCACGCAGAGACGTTGCAAGCAAATCTCCAAAAAAACCATCCGTGCACGGGCTTGTTGGTGCGACTACCAAAACATCACCAGGCCGACACTGCTCCACTGCAACATGCAGCATCCAGTTGTCATTCGGGGCGACTTCGCAGGTCACCGCCGTGCCAGCAATCTTCGCTGGGCGGTAGATCGGTGTCATGTACGCCGCGAGCAGTCCTTTACGGCCCTGTGCCTCATGCACCGTACTGGACTCCGCATCGTTGTAGAGAGCAACAATCTCCGTCGGCACGCGCTCAACATCAGTGACACAAACTGGCATACGGGGTAGATTTCTAGTTGAATTATGGCTAGGAAAGAATACAAGCAAACAGATCTAATGCAGCTTCAAATGCTCACTCTTGCTATAAGTTATTTCTATTTAAATATCTACCTAACTCGCAAGGGAAAATGTTGACCCCACCTCTGAATCTACGTCACCTCATAGCTGCTCTGGAGGTACGGAATTGCGGCACGATCATGGCCGCTAGCGAACACGTACACCTCTCTCAGTCTGCAATAACACAAGGTCTGCGGAAGCTAGAGACGTCGCTTGGCTTCAACCTCTTTGATAGAAATTACGACGGATTGACGCCAACCGCAGTTGGAGAGATTTTCCTTGGAAGAGTCGAGGTAGCTATTCAATATCTCAAGAACATCAATCGGGTGCTTCCACCGGTCCGACCTTCACAAAGCCATGCGGTGCACCGTTCTCTCACCATGGGACAGCTGCGGGCCTTTTTGGCAGTCGTTGAGCATGGAAGCTATACGGTGGCGGCCGGTCGGATGAATCTGAGCGAACCCACTGTTCATCGCGCCGTACAAACCGCACAAACCGTTTGCGGGTTTAAGTTTTTCCGAAAGTCGCCAGCCGGGTTGGAGCCCGTCTGGCACACGCGGGAGATGGCCAGACTGGTCGCTCTATTCTTTTCCGAGTTAAATCAGGCCACGGACGCGGTCAATGAGCATCAGGGGCAGATGAGTAGCGCCCTTAATATCGGCAGCCTTCCGCTGGCCCGCTCCCGAATGATCCCGCAAGCCGTGATCAGTTTGTTGACCGAGTATCCTGATGCGAGAGTAAGCATCACTGATGGCCCCTATAGTGAACAATTGTCTTCTCTGCTGCACGGTCGGCTCGACCTCATCGTGGGCGCGCTCCGAGATGAGCCAGCAGACGTTGGCATCTCACAACACGGTCTTTTTGAAGACCCCCTTAAGATCGTAGTGCGGCCAGGGCATAAACTTGAAAAAAGACGGAAAATCAGTGCAAAGGAACTGCGGAAGATCGAATGGGTTGCCCCACGCGAGGGAACGCCAGCCCGAACGTTATTTACAGAGTTCTTTCGACGTAATGGGCTTCATCCACCAGAGCGCGTGGTGGAGTGCAGTTCTTTGATTGCCACTAGAGGCCTGCTTATGGAGAGCGACCGAGCTGCTTTATTATCAGAGAAACAAGTTGCCGTAGACGTTGCGGCCAACCTATTGGCGATTTGCGACCGCGGTCTTGAGGGCACAAATCGGGTGATCGGCATCACCTCTCGCGAGCACTGGCTGCCCACGGCCATGCAAAAGCGCTTCGTTGAGATCCTGGAGCAGCAAAACTAGTTTCCGGCAGGCGCGCCTCTTCCACCGCTAGCCGGTAGCGCTATAGTTCATCCACGCACCGCGGATACATGGACTGAAACCCCTCAGCGTACTTCGCGCTTTTGCCCCCGGCTTGACCACCAGAGTTCCGGCGAAAGTGATTGGCTCGATTCTCAGCCACGTTCTTATAGAAGCTCCACAAGTGCTCTTGACCCTGCATGCATTGGATAGCCGCCCACTTCTTTTCCCAAACACTTGAGATGTCGAGAAAAACATCCGGTTTCCACCCCATCTGCTCGGTTTGATGGGGCTCAAACAGATATAGCTGTGGCGCACCCAACACCTGCTCCCCTGGCTTGTGACCCCAGGCCTGGGCGATCATTCGACACTCTATGGCAATTTGTGTCGCGAACATGTGGTCGCTGTTGTAGGGGTCCCACTTCGAATGGCTGAGCATGATGTTGGGTTGCACGCTGCGAATCAGGTCGACGATCTGATACTTACCGTTCGTGTCGATCTCTAGCGGATAGTCGCCAAAGTCGAAGAACTGGATGTCATGCGCGCCCAATGCAGCGGCGGCGGCCTCGGCCTCGGCCCTTCGCGTCGCCTTCACCTCCTCAAGAGAAAAACCTCCTTGCTTCCACAACTTCGCCGATTCGCCGCGTTCACCATAGGAGAGGCAGGCAATGGTGACCTCGTAGCCTTTATCCTGATGCAGAGCAATAGCCCCACCCGCCCGCCAAACGAAATCAGCCGCATGCGCGCTGATCACCAGCGCCGTCTTCTTGTCGCTCATAGTTGTTGCCTCACAAAATCAGGAAATTTTCAGGTGGTCGCACTGGACAGGAGGGCAATGCAGGCTTTACAGCAGCCCATGGAGCAACCCGATATAGTCTTCCGCCGCCATGGGGCGTGGATTGGTCTTGCTCAGGTGGGTACGCGCGGCCTTCCCGGCGATGTCCGGTATGACCTCTTCGGTGACACCCATGGCCCCAAGAGACGAAGGCATGGAAAACGTTGTGTTGAGGTCGCGCAGCCAATCAACCAGCCCGTCTGGATCCTTCAGTCCGATAACGCGCGCAATCGTCTGATACTTTTCTCGCGCCGAGTCGCGATTGAGTTCAACCACGTGCGGCATGATCACTGCGTTGAGAGTACCGTGGTGTAGCTTTAACTCGCCCAGCGGATCTGAAAGCGCGTGGACGGCGCCCAGCCCTTTTTGCAGCACCATGCCACCCTCCAGCGCTCCCGCCAACATTTCCCAGCGCGCACTCCTGTCCGTGCCGTCGAAGTAGGCTTTTTCAATGTTCGAGGCGATGCGTCGAATGCAATCTAGGGCGAGCCCCTCGGCCGGCGGATTAATCTGTTTCGAGACATAGGTCTCGATGCCGTGGCTCAAAGCATCGATGCCTGTTGCGGCTGTGATCATTGGCGGAAGACCGAGTGTCAGTTCAGGATCGCAAATGACCGTCTTTGGAATCAAGTTGAGGTTAACCACGTTGCACTTGGTGCCGTCAGCGAGAGTCATCACGCAGGCGCGACCTACTTCAGCCCCAGTGCCCGCCGTCGTGGGAATAGCAATAATGGGGGTTATGTCCCCAATCTTCGCAGAGCCACCAGTCTGCACGTTGTAATCATTGATGAGGCCACCGTGGCTATGTAGAAGCGCCACTGCTTTGGCTAGATCGATGGGAGACCCACCACCCAGCGCAACGACACCGTCACAGCCTCCGTCCGAAAACACCGCCAGAGCAGCGAGTACTGCCTGTTCCGTAGGATTTGCGGGAGTATCTGAGTAAACCAAGTAGTCACTATTCATGTGCTCGACCAGACGGTCCAGTAGTTGCGCGTTCTTCACGCCTGGATCGGTCACCACCAAGGGCCTCACTATTCCAAGATAATCAAGCTCGTCCTGGATCAAAGACACCGCGCCGAAATCAAATTGCACGCGGGAAAGGTAGGTGCTCAGCGCCATAGAGAATTCATCCAAAGCAGTTTCTGAATCGGGTGCTTTTCACGCTTGCAGCGGTGTGTAGCTCATCAAGCGTGAACTCGCCAGCCGAATCAGAAGATCATCAAAAAGTCAGCGGGCAGTCTTTAAAAAAGCCTGATCCTTGACGCCTCACAGAATGCCATTCAGCGGTTCACGGCGCTCACGGATTTCGGTCTCGGTGTATTAGTTTTTACTACTGGCAGGCGATATCAACTTTTGACAATTCGTCCGACGAAGGCAGTGCCAGTGCCAAAATCGCGATTCACAAGATAAGCCTGGTACGGAAGTTCACTCCACCAGCGATTAGCAACAGACAAGTATTCGTTTTCGTAGAACTTGCGTTGGATTCTCTCCGTCCTTACTGCGCCCCATGGCTGTCAAATTTGCGTAAAGCATGCCGCTCTTTTGTCCTAAAATTCTGGGCATCGCCTCACCCGGTGCACGACAAACACGAGAAGACAAATTCTTCGGCCAATACTTGCTGTTCAAACGGACAACACGTCGCGCAAGGCAACAGGCTCTTGCAGTTCATCGCAACCTACCAAAACGCGACTAAAACCAATCGGGCTTCCGTTTAGAGCCGCATCCATCTCGTTAATTTTCAGTACGCCATCGCCAAGGGTGAACCGGTGCTGATTCACGCCCGGTGACACCGGTTGAAGGTGGTCAAAGGCGACTCCGGTGTGGGTAGCCCAAAACTCGCTTATGGCCGCGAAGTCATTGGTGAAGAGTCCAATGTCCAACGCGGGTTTAGCCAATTGCAAAGTCTGTTCTCCTATCCATGCGTATTTAAGCTATTCAGCCTCCGTAGTTGATCGCCAGGTATACCAGCCGAGCCACTACGGCGAGAAAGATCAGCCAGGTGAGCAAATTGCCTAACACTCGCGTCAGCGGAAGAGGCTTGCTTAACACTTGAATGCCGTAAGCCTGAAGCACGCGCGCGACAAGCAAACCGCCACCGGCTAGATGCAGTACGAGGGTTTGCTCCCCCAAAACGGCCAACATGATTAGGCAAACTACTAACCCCGGCACGTATTCCGTGTTGTTCCCGTGAGCACGCATGGCGCGCTCCAGGCGGTCATTGCCTCCCGTACCCACCGCAACCCGAGACTGCACTCGTACACGAGACGCGTTGAGTCCCAGAAGTAACATCAAACCCAGGTTAATGCCGGCCCAAAGCCCAGCCGCAGCTATCGGTTCCATGGTTTCCACCTCCTGCCGTATGCCCGAATACGCGCCTAATCGCTATTGCCAAGCCTTTTCGAGGGAGTTCTCATCCCTCTCCAACGTCGTTTTCCGCGCTTGCTGTGCAACTACTTTCCACACGCCGTTAATCTTCGCGACGGTAAAGCGTACCGCGTAGCGCTGGATTTCTGTTTCGTCCGCCGCGCGGCGCGACCAGATCACCTCTATGGCACCGCCGTTGTTGTTGTAGACGAAGACCCGCTGATCCGGTACTTCGGTGTGGCTATACCCCGCTTCCTTGAGCAGCGTGTGCTGCATCACCAGAAAATCGACGATCTCCTGATCCGTCATCATCCAGGTTGCGATATCCGGATCGTCGACGGTAACGGACAGAGGCGTCCCCCAGTATTGAAGGACGAACTCTGGGCCTTCATTCCGTGTTCCGTTCCCTACCTCTACCCAATGGTTCAGATAGGTTTCAAAGAACCATTGATTGAGTTCGGCTTCCACGTGTTTGCTGTCGAATGACATAGGGTAACTCCTGTGTATCGATTTAGGGGTGAATCCATAGGTCGAACTGCCGTAAAGGCAAGCCACCTATGATGCTCTCTATTTCAGTTGTTTTTTGCAACCTAAATATGCGAACGAATGTCCTGGCATGCGCCTGCATGGGAATCAGTTACTGCGTCTGAATTGCGTTGATACGCGCTTTGGCCGCTGCGCTGGCACCGGGGCCAGGCTTGGCGAGGATATCCTCCGCGCTAAGGGCATTGCCTGCGCGATCCCGTGGGAGGAGTTTCTGCAGCTTCTTACCAGACGACCTCTCGTAAAGATGCACGGCCTCATGCCCCTTGCCGAAGACCTGTTCATTGCCCCACTGGTTGATGGCAACAAACACAGGCACGAGAGAGCGACCTCGCTCCGTAAGATGATATTCATAGCGGGTACCCCGCTCGCCAATATCGACACGTCTAAGCACATCTTCTTCCACCAGCAGGCTCAGCCGATTACTGAGGATGTTCTTGGCGATACCCGTGTTCTCAAGAAAATCACCAAAGCGCGTCGTTCCGTAGAACGACTCGCGAATCACAAGCAAGGTCCACGCGTCCCCGAAGACATTCAGGAACTCCGCAACCGGGCAGGTCTGGACGTGCTTTTTGGTCATGGAAAACTACGATGAACAGGTAACTGAAGCGCACTGTAACAACATTGGTTGCGTTTTACTACCCATGGGAGTAGTCTGCTTTTAGTTTTATTTTGATACCTATTTAAAAAACGTTCCACCTTATCGGACCGATGGAGGTCATCATGTCCACGTCTACCCCAGCGAACTCCGATTCTGCATCGCCCTTAGCTCGACCTCTAGAACTGCCCTGTGGCGTAGCCATTGCGAACCGCGTGATAAAGGGCGCAATGACGGAACAACTTGCCGACTCGACCCATGGCCCTACGGAAGAGCTCATTCGCCTTTACGAGCGCTGGGGGTGCGGAGGAACGGGTGTCCTCCTCACAGGCAACGTGATGGTGGACCACCGGGCCCTTGAGGGGCCGAGGAATGTGGTGATTGAAGACGATCGTCATCTGGCGAAACTGCGCGAATGGACAGAGCGCGCCCAGCGAAATGGAGCGCAGCTTTGGGCACAACTTAACCACCCGGGGCGGCAGACGCCCAAAGGCGTATCCGAATTGATCGTCGCACCGTCTGCGGTACCACTCCAGGGGAGTTTGCGCCGCCTCTTCAGCCCGCCCCGGGCACTGACCGGGAGCGAGATCGAGGACATCATCGCCCGATTTGCCACCGCGGCCGACATCGCCAAACAGGCGGGTTTCGCGGGCGTACAACTGCACGGCGCTCACGGCTACCTGAACAGCCAGTTTCTGAGCCCGCTGACAAATCTTCGCAACGACGAATGGGGCGGCACACCGGAGAAGCGCAGGCGTTTCCTGCTGGAAACCGTTAAAGCGATGCGTGAAAAAGTCGGCCCGGCATTTCCCATCGGCGTAAAGCTGAACTCGGCAGACTTTCAGCGCGGTGGCTTTACGGAGGAAGACTCCATGGAGGTCGTCAGCGCCCTGGAGGCCGCCGGGATCGATCTCCTGGAGATATCGGGAGGGAGTTACGAGAAAACCGCGTTTATGGGAAACGCGGACGCAGACGACACCGGCACGCGAGAGAGCACGCGTCGCCGTGAGGCCTACTTCCTGGTCTATGCGGAAAAGGTCCGTCAGCGCACCAGCCTACCTCTGATGCTGACGGGCGGTCTGCGCACGGTGGCCGTGATGGAGTCGATTATCGAAGACGGCCTCGTGGACTGCGTTGGCCTTGCACGCCCACTCACGATCCATCCGGACTTTACCCGTGACGCTTTAGCGGGGAATATCGAAGAAGTGGCGGCGACCAAGGTCAATCTGGGCATCCGCATCTTCGACGACATGCTTCAGTCCTGGTGGCATCAGGAACAGATGAAACGCATGGGGCGAGGCCTGGAGCCGAAGCTGAATCTGAACCGTTTCGTTGCGTGGGGAAAAGGGCTTCTAAACACCTTCGGTTAGTGTGTGTACGCCCTTATCGCTGGAGGTCCAACTGCCTTGCAAGGAAGTCCAGCGCCGCTTCGTTAAAACTCACGGATACCGCCTCATCAGGGCACAGCGCCTCGAACGCGTGTGGCACACCGTCTACCGTCATGGTCTCACACTCCACGCCGGCATCCGTGAGTCGCATACCGTAGTCCTGGTACTCGTCAAAGAACAGATCTAGGCCGCACTGCCCGATCCAGGTTGGCGGCAAACCACTCAAGTTATCGCGACGCGCAGGCGCCGCGTAGGGTGGCAAACGATCCGCACCAAGTTGCGCAGGCCCAAGGTAGGCGCGCCAAGCCCTGCGATTCTGGGTGTTGTTCCAGATAAAGTGATTTGCAACGTCCAGCGTATCGTTCGCGGCGGTACGGTCGTCTAGCATTGGATAGAAGAGGACCTGCGCCCGGGGCTGCGTACCGCCGCTATCGTGTAGCCAATGCGCAAGGGCTGCGGCAATCCCACCACCAGCGCTGTTTCCACCGATCGCAATGCGATCGCGATCGATGTCCAGGGAATCGGACTGGTCGAGCAACCAATGCCAACTCTGCGTCGCATCATCCAAGTCCGCAGGGTATGGGTGCTCCGGCGCCAGGCGATACTCCGGGGCAATAAAGGTCATCCCGTAGCGGAGCGCAATGAGGCTTCCCAGCGCATCCAGATGCTCTGGTTTACCCGCGAGGTGCCCTCCCCCATAAAACCATAAGGCCACCGCACGACTCGTCACACCCGATGCGGGCCGAATGATGCGGTGCTTACGGCCATGTACCGTGCGATTCTCCACGGTCACCCGATCGTCGAGTTGGCTCCCCGCCGCGAGGTTATAAACCAGCCTTGCAAGCCAATGGAGCCCCGGGACACCGAAGGGCAATCTGGGGACGCTCGTCACCGCTTTGCGAACCTCCGGTTTGAGCAGTTGTGCGTCCATTGATGACACCGCTACAGGTATTTCAGGAACCAGTCTTTGGCGAGTTCGCTGCCGCGTTCATAGCCACCAAAGTAGATTCCGTAATGGTCGATATCGGGTAGCACCTCGTAGTAACTCTCCACGCCACGCGCCTTGATCAGCTCGTGGGCACGACCACCGCTCTGGGTGATATCGAACAGTTCCTCGTTTGCCGCATCGAGAATCAGTGCGGGCACCGTCACTCGCTCCACCAGGTCGCCAACACGATACTGGGCCATTCGCGCGTAATGAACCTTCCCCGGAACACCGGGCATGCCATCCCCATCCAGATCAAAGCTATCCACCTCACCGCGCGCGATCTGCCGGGCGCGTAGACTGCCCAGTTCAAGCATGGGGGCTGGTGGGTTGAAAACCGCGGGCACCTGGATAGCGAGAGCCTTGATTCGCGCGTCCGTGGCAGCAACGCACAGCGCTGTGCCTCCACCGAAGCTGGTGCCCCACGCGCCCAGGCGCTGCGGGTTAACCATCGAGTCGCCCTCCAGGTAGTCGACCATGGCGCGGTAACCGTCAATCCAGTCCAGGGGGTCGATAACCTCCCGCGCCATACGCACCCGGGCAGTCATTTCACCGCTGTCGTCCGGCGCACTTCCATCAACCAGCATTAAGCGACCGTGGGAGTCTCCCCAACTACTTTGGCTGAACGCCATGGCAACAATGCCAACGGAAGCAAACTTTGCCGCGTAGCGCTCACAAGTGAGCTTGTCGCCGCCCATCCCATGGGAGAGCACCACCGCAGGCAGCTTTGCGTCTGGGGCTCTATCCGTTGGGCGATAGATATCGGCATCCAGCGCCAGACCCAGACTCCAAACCGTGACCTGCCCACGCTGCACGTTCGCAGGCATCTCCAGGGGTGGATAGACAATGGGGTTTTCTTCCGTGCCGGCCATGAGGTTCTTCCTTCTCGCTACTTCCTGGATTCTTGTGCGTCTACTGCTCGCTGCTTTGTCGACTGGCTCGTCGCTGAAACCTACTGGCCGCCAAAGGCGAAGTCGGGCCGTGGCCGACCGTCTTTAACGGCCTCGATCGCGGCGGGCAGACAACCCTGGGCATCTTCAGAGTGCAAAATGGCACCGGCCATATCAGCTAGCAGCGCGTCGGCTGCTGCGACCCCGCCTTCAGACCAGGCGCGCAGCAATTTCTTGTGTGCCGCATGGGCTAACGTTGCACTCCCCTTAAGGCGATCTACCCAAGCCTGGGCTGCGGATTCCAACGCCTCGGCAGGTACCACCTCGTTGACGAGCCCAGCCGAAAGCGCCACTTCTGCGGGCACTCGTTCGCTCGTCACCGCCCACTGCATCGCCCGAGTGCGGCCGACTCGCTCGGCGACGCGCTGCACACCGCCTAAAAACGTAAAGACACCTATGCTGGCTTCGGAATGACAAAAAGAGGCGTTATCGGCTGCGATGATGATGTCGCCGCGCAAGGTGATCTCGAAGCCGCCGCCACCGCAGTAGCCCTGGACCGCAACAACAACGGGGAACGGGAGGTTTTCAAACAGATTCGTGAGCGCGACACCTCCGGCAATCTGTTGGCTGAACGCGTCCGCGGATTGATCCGCCCAGGTTGTGATATCTCCGCCATAGCTAAAATCCGGGCCGTTAGCACGAAGCAGTAGTACACGCGTATCGGAACGCGCGGCCAAATCCTGAACCGCCGCGCCCAGTCCCGCTATCAGCTCCCCACTCAGACGATTCTGCGGTGGGCTATTCAGGGTGATGGTCGCGACACCCTCTTCGTGCGTGTACTCGAGCGCTGCCATAACGGTCTCCGGTTTAGTTAGGGAACTGCGAAACTAAGTCACGAATAATATACTTTTAGTTTTATTTTGCAACCTTTTTATGAAGACCGATATCGTGTAGAAATGTTCTTCCGCGATGTAACCTGACAGGAATCACCACCATGGCCGCCGACTTGCGCATCTTTTCCTACATCCCCAACCCCCGCCTTGCTAAAGCGAGAATTGCCGCCAACTTCTCCGGCGCAACGATAGAGGTCAAAGGCGACAAACCTCGCGCGCTGGTGGACTGGCTATGGGACTTTGACGCGAGAAAACTGGCGGAAGAAGACAAGGAGAGCCTGCAATCCTGCGCACGCACCGGCAGCGTCGGCTTCGCGGGCGTCACGCTCTACAAGAGCGAGGCCTTCCTTAAAGCACATCCTTTCGGCAGCGTTCCAGCCGGTTTTTCCGGCGATGGCGAAGTCGGAATTTTCGAGTCCAACTCCATCATGCGAGCGGCGGCGCGCCTGGGTACCAAGGCACACGGTCTTCTCGGTGAGGGCCCCCTTGGAGAATCTCGCGTGGACAGTTTCCTCGACCGCACCCTGGTCTACTCCCGCGACATGCAAAGGTACCTGCTCGCCGGGAACAAGCTGACAACCGATCAGTACGCAGACATGCGGCAGTCCCTGGTGGCTTTCGCGACTGGACTGAACACCGCCCTTGAACGAAGTCGCTACATCGCGGCCGACGTGCTCACCCTCGCCGACATAGCGGCAACCTGCGAACTGGCCCAACTCACCAATGAACGCGGACTGCAGGATCGCCTTGAAGAGCTTGGCGTATCACCCCTTTGCAGCGAGCTCGCCACCTTTGAGAGACTCGGGCGGCACCTGAGAACCCTCGCCGAAGAGCCGCGGATCAGCAACGAAATCGGCGAGTATCTGGAACGTCTGCTCAAGACCTGGTCATAGATAGCCCTGCGGGGTTACTACCTCACCAGTTTTCCGTATAGGGGCGAATCGTAAGCTCCGAAGACCAGGCCGACTGACGCTGGTGCGCCAGATGAAAACACTCCTCGGCAATATCCACAGGCTGGCAGAAAAACTCGTCGGGCTTATCGGCAAACCTTTCCCGGGTCCATGGAACATCGATCACCGCATCGATCGCCAGGTACGCGGCATGAACACCCTGAGGGCCCGCATGCCGGGCGATACTCTCCAGCAGGATCCGCTGCGCGGCTTTGGTTGGCGCGAAGGCGGCAAAGTTAGCCTTCCCCCGATAGGCCGAGGTATTACCCGTACAGATGAGCGCACCCCCGCCTGCGGAAATCATCCCCGGCGTGGTCTTTTGCGCCAACTGCAATAGCGCCATCGCATTGATGCGAAAGTTCTTCTCAAGGAGCGCCATATCGATTTCGAGATAGTTCGCGAACGCTCCGCCCACCGCGTTGTGGACCACTATCTTGGGCGCGGCGAGTTCCTGGGTGACCGTATCCAGCGTACGATCCAGCGCCTCCTGATCTGCCACGTCGCATACAAAGGCGTAAGCGCCTTGATGCTTTTGAGCCAGTTCCTCCAAACGCTCGGCCGTGCGGGCGAGCATGGCCACCCGGTACCCCCCCGCCAAGAAGCGCTCGACAATGGCCGTGCCTGTGCCCGGGCCCACCCCGGTAATCAAACAAACCGGTGAATCAGACATGTGTTGCCTCCCAATGAAAGTAGTTTTAGTGAGTGCGGGCGCGTCAAGCACCCAGGGGATTTGCAGCGATGCGCGCCTTCCTCAGGGAAGCGACGCCCATCCGCTCCAGATGTGCCATTACGGCTAGAACCGAGGCTTCGTCGAAGGCATCACCGACAATCTGTAGGCCGACGGGCAATCCCGCCTCACCAGTGCCGACCGGTGCCTGGCCGCAGGGCAAACCTGTGAGATTCCCCTGCAAGGTGAATCGGCAGGCGCGACGGAGCTCATGAAGATCGGAGAAACCCTCAGCCATTTCTCGATGGGAGATCTTTGGCGCGACCCCCACCGTCGTGGGCAGCGCGAGCACGTCTACATGACGTAGCAGCTCCGCACACTGCTCCTGCAAGGTGCGACGAAGACATAGCGCATCAATGTAGTCGTTGGCCTCGAACGCACTTAAGGCCTGGAGGAAAAACTCGAAGTCCGGGTTAAGCGATACTCCCGGGTCGCGCCGCTGCTCCAGCAACTCGGCGTAGGTCTCGAGGCTAATGATGATGAAGCCGATACCCGATGCAAAGGGCGCCAGATCCCAAGATACATCGACCAGCTGAGCGCCTTCCGCCTCCAACGCGGTTAACGCTTCTCGACACGCTTTCGCTACCGCGGAATCAGCCGCATCAATCTCTGCTTGGAGCACCCCAATTCGCAAACCCCGAACCCCGCGCCCGAGAGCGGTAACAAACTCTCCAGGTTGTACTTTGGGGCCCGCAGAAGTAATTGGATCCAGCTCGTCAGGCCCCGCGCAGGCCTCAAGAAACACTGCCAAATCATGAGCGGAAGCCCCGATAGGGCCGAAGTGATCGAGGGTACCACCGAATCCGTCCCTATCGCGAGACACGCGACCCGCAGTTGGTTTGATGCCGAAGATTCCGTTAAAGCTGGCCGGCATCCGGATGGAACCTCCGCCATCGCAAGCAAGGGTTACGGGGGCCAAGCCTGACGCCACGGCAACCGCGCTACCGGTAGAGCTACCTCCAGCACCGCGATTCGCCGCATGCGCGTTACACGGCATGTTGCGATGCACGTTCACCCCCATCGCTGACATGCCCATTTCCGTCATGGGCGTTTGCCCAAGGATGATGGCGCCAGCAGCACGGAGTCTCGCGACGGCCGTCGCATCGCGGTCATCACGATCAGGCAAGAATGAGGTGCCCAGCCGGAACGCGGAACCCTGGATACTGGCCATCTCCTTGATAGGTACGACGACGCCATCCAGAGGCCCCAACGGTTGACCCGATCGCCAGCGCTCACGGCTCGCCACCGCATCGCGCATAGCACCCTCCTCATCAATATAGGAAAAGCAGTTCATGCTCGGGGTAGCGGATTTCAGTCGATCAGCCTCGGCAATGACCTGCCTTACGGCTGCCACGGGATCTGTAGCACCACTAGCGAACGCGTCACTCCAGTTGCCGGCGCTCGCCACAGCCGTAGGTGATGCCGGCAATCCCAGAGAGGAGTCGTACGATCTGTTGGGCCGCGCTTTCAGTGTCTCGTAGTACAGAGGCATTGGGCTGCGCAAACCCGCATCCAAAGCGACGGCCGCGGATATCCCCAGATGGTCGCGAACGATTTTCGCAGCGGCTCTTCGTACAAGGGCCAGGCGGCTCGCTCCGATCAATAGGCGCAACGCTTTCGCGGACAAACGCGGCACGGAGCGTCGCTGTAGCCCTTCGTTACTTCCCTTGTTCACTGTTTCGTCAGCCTCATGTCATTCGGGCAATCGGTACTACCGAGGTGAGACACCAAGATGGATGCGATCTCAGAACAACTATACTTTCATTTGGTTTCTTTTTGCTACTATTATTTTTGAAGGCCGCCCATGCGACCCTGAATGGATCAACTCGGCAAGGGTAGAATCAGTCGTGAGAACCCGCGCTGCAGCCGCCTCGGGAGGGAGGCGTGGCTGGGTGCGCGGAGGGCGAGATTTCTGTGCATCGCCGCTAGCCAACGCTTGTGCCGAACACCACCCTGAGGTGTCGAGCATTATTTTCCGCGAAGGCAGGCCAGGAGTGACTCAGGCGGCGCTCACTGGCTTTGGGTGGACCGAACCCTGACTTCTAGTCTCGCGTCATGAGGATTCAGGCCACCGTTCCATTTTTTGAACGCCTTGCGGAACGTCGAAGCATCACTGTATCCCAGGAGCGTGGCGATATCACTGACCGAAAGCTCAGTCTCTCGTAGATAATCCAGGGCAAGGTGGTTCCTCACTTCATCCAGCACTTCTTGAAAATTCGTCCCCTCATCGTTGAGTCGTCTCCTGAGGGTTCGCTCGCTCATGGTGAGCGCAGAACACGCCGTGTCCACGTTTCGGTGTTCCGGTTTTTCCCGAAGCAACACCCGGCGTAACTGCGCGGTCACACCACTTCTGGTCTTCATCTGCGATAAGAGCGCTTCACATTGCGTCAGATAGGCCTCGGAATGGGTGATATAGGAGGCCGGCAGCGGATCCAGTGCCATAGGCCTGGGCACGCACAATCGATACTCTTCCGTGCAAAAGCTCACGGCGACGCCAAGGAGTGCCGCGTAATCAGACACGCGGCACCCGGGGTCATGTACCAATTCGAGCTTTACCCCCTTCAGGCGTCTGCCCGAAAGCTCGCTGATAAATGCGATGACCGCCGAGAAGAACAACTCGGTGCGAAAATGCGGCGTGCGTGGAGTCATCGGCGGATTGGCGTACACGAGTTCTAGTTCGTTAAGACCTTCTCGCAGGTGAACCCCTCGGCGTCCCTGCTCCTGTACGATCCACATGTGCTTGAGAATGACCCGCATTGCTTCCGCAATGCTGCCGCAGTTAAGGACCGCGTGACCAAACACGCCGAACCGGTTGATGCGGCCCAGCTGACCGATCTTTGGCGCCAGGAGGTGCCCCTCGGGCTGGTTTGCCAAGTTGTGCACGGCGAACTCAGCCAGACTATCCAAGCGCTCAATGCGGTCCAAACCCTTGAAACGCACCGAATTCACCAGGGGTTGGAGATCGATACCCAGATCCGACAAATACCCTCGCAGCACTTCTTCATGCGCGAGCCGCTTGATACCTGGCCGAATAAACCTCCCCATTTGGCCGAATATACCCTCTATGTTCCTGCCCGTATACGGTTTCATAACCGAACTCTATGACCCGAAGGATTCCGACATGACTGCGACTCTCATTTCTGGCGCGACGGCTGCAGCCGCCGAACCCGCTGCATCGGCCGCCGCCTTTGTCGAAGAACTCAAAGCCCGGGCCCCGGAAATTGAGGCCCTCCGGTCGATGCCCGAGGATCTTTCGAAACGCCTGGCGGATGCCGGTTTCTATCAGCTATGCACTCCCCGTGATCTGGGTGGAACAGGGCGCTCTCCCATCGATTACGCGAGGGTGGTGGAGACGTTGGCAACCGGCGACGGGTCTGTCGCCTGGTGCATCTTCATCGGCATCACTTCCGCCCTTGCTATCTGCGGTCTCGAAGCGACGGACGCAAAGTGCATTCTCGGCCAAGCGGGCGTACGTACCGCCGGCGTATTCGCGCCCAAGGGTAAAGCCATCAAGGCTGAAGAAAACGGTGTCAGCGGCTACCGCGTGACCGGCCAATGGCAATGGGGCTCAGGCACAAGCAACGCCGACTGGATCACCGGCGGTGCAATGGCATTCGAAGAACAGAGCAATGATAGTACTGGCTCTCCCACGATGGTTACCGTGGTCTTCAAAAGGAGCGACATTACAATTCTCGACACCTGGCATGTCAGCGGCCTGAGAGGTACAGGCTCGAACGACTACCGGGTAGACGATGTCTTCGTGCCAGCAAATCGTGCCGCTGTCACCGCGAACCGCATCCGGGGCGAGCACCCAGTGTTCGAATTCCCCATGTTTGGCTTCTTGGGTATTGGTATAGGCGCTGTGGCCCTGGGTCTAGCACGGTCGGCCATTGATGAACTCGTGGCCATCGCAAAAGCGAAAACCCCACAGGGCAGCTCAAAAACCCTGGCCATGCGCTCATCGACGCACCGGGACATTGCCAAAGCCGAGGCCCTGGTCCGAAGCTCGCGCGCCTTCTTTTACCAGACTATTGAGGATGCCTGGACCGCTGCCACGGACCACCGGAGCATTACCACGGAGCATCGGAGAGACATCAGACTCTCGACAACCCATGCAGTCAAGGCATGCGCGGAAGCTATCCGCCTTATGTACACCTTGGCCGGCGGTTCACCGGTCTACAACGATTCCCCTCTGCAACGCCAGTTCCGAGACATCCACGTGGCGACTCAACACATGATGGTGGCCGACCCCATCTATGACCTTGTCGGCCGATTCTTTCTAGGTCTTGAAGACAACGCCGCGCAACTGTGAGATCGATCAATGAAGTTACCCCCACAACTAACCGATGGGCTTAAGCTGCCGCTCATCGTGGCCCCCATGTTCCTCGTATCGGGCCCGGAACTTGTAGTCAGTGCCTGCAAATCCGGTGCCATCGGCAGCTTTCCCACGGGAAATGCGCGAACCCCGGAGACCCTGGACAGCTGGCTTGATGAGATTTCCTCGGCTTGTACAGATGTTGCAGCGTGGTCCGCAAACCTGGTGACGCACCAAAGCAACACACGCTTTGATGACGACCTCGCATTGATCGTTGCGCACCGGTCTCCCCTGGTGATTACGGCCCTCGGTGGTCCGCAACGGGTAATCAATGCGGTTCACAGCTATGGTGGCTACGTGTTCGCTGACGTGAATTCCGTGGCTTATGCCCGCAAGGCTGTCGAAGCGGGAGCGGATGGATTGATTCTTGTTGGCGCCGGCGCCGGTGGGCACACAGGCCCCATGGCCGGTCTTCCGTTTCTCGCCGAGGTTCGAGAGTTTTTCGACGGCCCTATCGTACTCGGTGGCGGGTTGGGAACCGGAGCGGCCCTTCGAGCCGTAGAGGTGGCTGGCGCCGATCTTGGCATTATGGGCACACGCTTTATCGCCGCCACAGAAAGTCTGGCACCGGACGCGTATCGCGAGATGCTGGTGGATGCCCAGTTTGGCGACCTAACCCTATCCGACGCCATCACCGGTGTACCTGCCTACTGGCTTGACCGCAGTCTGCGACGGGCCGGTCTAGACCCCGCCAATCTGCGCAAAGACTTCCAAACCAGCTTTGAGGTGAACTCCTCCGATAGCAAACAGCGGCAACGCAGTAAGCGTTGGTCGGAAATTTGGTCGGCGGGCCATGGCGTCGGTAGCGTGAAGCAAAGCGAATCGGTAACGGAAGTCCTGCGACAACTGGTTGACGAGTATTGGCAAGCCACAGAACGAGGGCCCTGTCATTGCGCGCGGCCCGATCACCATCGACTCGCGTCCTAAGCCGAGAAACCAATTTGAGATGAACACCTCAATGCAGAAGAGAAATCGTCTCTTTGAAGTTGTATAGCGGCCAAGAAATCCCGAGGAGGACAAGCAATGAGTGCCTGTGAGTTTTCCGTAGACGATGGACTTGCAATCCTGACCCTGAACAGCCCGCCGCAAAACCGCTTTGTGGATGAGCTGTCCCAGGGCTTGAGAGCGGCCATTACCGAGCTGGACAAACGAAATGACGTACGCGTGTTGCTCTTAAGAGCTAATGGCCCAGACTTTAGCCACGGCGGAAACATTGAGTCGTGGCCTGGCTTGTCCTCAGAGTATTTCAGCGCTGCTCTTGTAGAAACCATCGCTATCGCCAATACCCTGCAGGACCTTCCCTATCCAGTTATCGCTGCAGTACAGGGCTACTGCGGTGGCGGCGGATTTGAACTAGCCCTTTGCGGCGACATCATTATCGCGGCGGACAACGCGCGATTCTGTCACTCCGAAGCCAGCATCGGTGTATTCACCTTCCTCGGAGGTATCCAGCGTGTTGCCGAACGTGTTGGCCGGACTCGCGCTATGGAGTGGGCTGTGACCGCCGAACAGGTCGATGCCAGCACCGCCCTATCAGCGGGTCTCATCAATGAGGTCTCGCCGGTGTCTGAATTGGAAGCCACCGCCGGGCGCTGGGCAAAGCGGCTACGAAACAGTGCAACCCTTGCTCATGCGGCCCATAAACGGCTGCTGCGCGCCTGGTCAAACGGAGGCGTTAGGGCTGCCGACGCTCTGTTAGCCGAGATGAGCGGCCCCATCCTTCACTCTCAAGACACGCAAAATTGTCTACCCGAGGCAATTCAGGCAGCACAGGCCGGCCTTCCCCGACCTGACTTTGACTTCATTGGTCGCTGAGCAAACCACTGAGGTTCGTAACCGCCAACGTTCGTAACTTACTACCTCCCAAGGATCACTCCATGAAAGCTTTACCTATGAAAATGCTTGTTTTGCCGCTGGTAGCCCTTTTCTACCTAACAACCTTGGGACTATTCGCGCTGGCGGAAGAACCCCAACTGCAGTTGGAGGTGTTCGTATCAGAACCGAGGGAGATCAACACCACCTCAGCTATTATTTGGGGTCCAACGGAAATGATGGTGGTCTCAGCCCAGGCAACGATTTCTTCCGCAGAGAGCCTGGCCAGAGTACTTGCGGAAAAACGTCGACCGCTGAAGTACATCTTCCTTACCCACCCCCATCTGGACCACTATCAAGGTGCCGGCATTCTTAAACGCCACTTCCCCGAAGCAAAGTTTGTTGCGACGGCCGAGGTGGCAGCGGCTCAGATAGCGGGTATGGGCGTCGCCGACCAGCTAGCGCCCTTACGCTATGGAAGCAATGCCGCAGTTCCATCCATTCCCGCGGTCGCCTATGAAGGTGATGGCTTGGAGATCGATGGTGAAACTGTCGAGATATGGAAGGACGTGATTGGTGATGGCGGACTGACAACGCCGCACAGCGCTCTATACATACCAAGTCTGAACGCTCTCATCCCCAGTGACACCATCTACTTCAACGCCCACGTGATGATGGGCGGAAGTACCGCGGACAGCCGAAAAAAATCTGTAGAGCAAATCGACCGGTGGATAGTGCAAGGTTTCGACATCATCGTCCCAGGGCATACACCTAAAGTGACCCTTCCAGAGCTCACCCCCTCCCGTGCCCTAAAACACACCCGCGACTATATCCTTGCTTACGACGAAGCCATAGGAACAAGTACCTCGTCGGACGAAACCATTAGGAAAATGCTGGACAAGTACCCTTCCCTGCCACACGAGGCAGCTCTGTACCTAGGCACCTATCTCAACTTCAACGACATGGAAAAACTGACCACCGAGTACCTGCCCCGTTGGAAGGCCGAGAATGGATACTGAAATCACAAACCTCCCCTGGGGCAACGTCAAGAATCGCAACTCACAGGCCTTCCATATCTAGTTTGCGCAAACATATGCCGGTGTGCTCCCGAAACCTCCCGAAGCATTAACCGGCAGGCTCGCAACTAACACGAGAAGACAAATTCTTCGGCCAATACTTGCCTTTCAAACGGGCCACACCCGGTGTTTGTCAAGTAACATAGAGCAATGAACGAGAGTGAACCCGGTTCCATTGCCTGCCACGCCTGTGACCTTCTTGTGGAAGTTTCCAGTCTAAAGACTGGTCAAAGCGCCATCTGCCCGCGGTGTGGACACTTTCTTACGGCGAAAAGACAAGATGCACACAGCAAGGTTTTGTCCTACTCCCTAGCCGCATTGGTGGCCCTGCTTGTGGCCATCTCCTTTCCCTTTCTGTCGTTCTCCTCCGGTGGCTTGGAGAGTGTTATGACCCTGCCCCAAACACCGCGCATGATCTGGGAGTACGGTTTGCCCGCTGTGGCCATTATGGTGGCTGCGTTCATAATCCTCATTCCCGCAGCGACGCTTCTTATGCTTTTGTTCCTGTGTTTGCCGCTCCACTTCGGACGCTGGGCACCCTGGATCAAGACCATGGGCCGCTGGGTGTTCCACCTGCAGAACTGGGCCATGGTCGAAGTCTTCATTATTGGCGTGATCGTGTCGTTGGTGAAAATCGCAAAGATGGCGACCGTATCCTTGGGTCTGTCGTTTTGGGGCTATGTCGCCTTCAGCATCCTGTTCACCCTGGCTATCGCCGCCCTGGATCGCTATCAGGTTTGGACGGAGATTGAAGCGCTGGAGACTACCCATGGTTGATACCCATGGAGTAACGGCGAGATCCCGCGGACTGGCCTCCTGCCACGCCTGCCTAAAGTTGGTGCCGGTGGGAACCCATCATTGCCCCCGTTGCGGCTCGCCGATGCACCTCCGCGAGGTCGACAGCCTCCAGCGATGCGTTGCCCTGCTCATTACCGCGTGCATTCTCTATATACCGGCAAACCTGCTGCCTATCATGTACACGGATCAACTCGGTTCCACGGAGGCGAGCACCATCATTGGTGGCGTGGTGTTGCTGATCAAGTTGGGTAGCATTCCCATCGCCGCGATCATCTTCATCGCCAGTGTGATGGTGCCCTCGGGAAAGCTGATCGCCATGTTCTATTTGGTGTGGTCCGTACGCAGCAAGTCGCAGCTAAGCCCGCGTCAGCGTACCTTGCTCTACCGTACGACCGAATTCATGGGCAAGTGGTCCATGGTCGATGTGTTTGTAGTGGCAATCCTGGTAGCCCTGGTTCATCTGGGTGGACTGCTGGTGATTCGACCGGGCTACGCCGCGCTGTCGTTTGCCGGCGTGGTAATCGTAACGATGATTGCAGCGGAAGTGTTTGACTCTCGACTGATCTGGGATGCATTAGAAGGCGACAGTGACTACAGCAAAACCTGAGATAAAAGAAGGCCGCGGCTTCAATGCGATCTGGGTTATTCCCGCCGTTGCCGCATTACTGGGCATATATCTGGTTGTTCACAACCTGATGACCGAAGGCCCGGAGATCACCATTGCCTTCGAAACCGCATCGGGCCTGACGGCGGGAAAAACCAAGATCAAGTACCGAGACGTGGACATGGGTCTCGTAACGGAGGTGAATCTCACCGACGATTTTAAGGGCGTCATCGCTACCGTCAAAATGGATCTCCAGGCCAAGCCTTTATTGACCCCGGACACTCGCTTCTGGGTGGTTACCGCTCGCGTTGGTTTGGGCGACATCTCCGGGCTGGATACGCTGGTATCTGGTGCCTATGTGCAGATGGCGCCGGGCGCCGCGGGCGGCCCCGTCGCCCGCAGCTTTGAAGCGCTGCCGCGTCCACCCCTAACGGCCGCCGATGCACCGGGAATCCGATTGCACCTGCTGAGTAATCATGGCGGCTCCGTAAGCACCGGTGACTCGGTGCTCTACAAGGGCTACCAGGTCGGTCGAGTGGAGCACAGTGAGTTTGATGCGGGCCTTGAACGGATGCGCTATGAAATCTTCATCGACGCGCCCTACGATGAATTGGTAGACAGCTCCGTTCGGTTCTTCAATACCAGCGGTATATCGCTGAAAGCCGGCGCCGATGGCGTCAAGCTCATGACCGGTTCCCTCGATACGCTGCTGCTCGGCGGCGTGGCGTTCCAGCGCCCCCCCGATCTTGAGAAAGGTTTACCGGTTGAATCCGGAGCGGAGTTTGAGCTATTCGATTCTTACGAAACGTCTCTGGAAAACCCCTTCAGCCACGGCAGTCATGTAGTGGTGCGTTTTTCCGGGTCCCTCAAGGGTCTGATGCCTGGGGCACCCGTCGAGTACCGCGGTATACGAATCGGCAGGGTCGAGCGACTGATGCTCAAGGATCTGATCGATGCGGAGTTGCGGGAGGCGGGAAACAACGAGACGCTCCAGTCCACCGGCGAGGCGATACCAGTACTTCTGTATCTCGAGCCTGGTCGGCTGTCATTGCCCGACACGGAAACCACGGCGCAAAACTTTCTGGCCACCTTGGCCACGGGGGTAGGCAACGGTATGCGTGCAACCTTGGAAACCGGCAATCTACTTACAGGAGCCAAATACGTGGGCATCGAGTTCTATCCGAATCTGGATGAAACCCTGGAAGCTGGTCAATGGGGCGAGTATCTAGAAATACCGAGTATCGAAGGTGGTTTTGGTCAGATTCTCGTGAAGGTGAATTCCATCCTTGAGAAAATCGATCAGGCGCCCCTGGAAGAGACACTGCTAAGCGTCAACACCGCAGTCGCCCAATTGAACCGTTCTCTCGCGGGCCTGGATACGATAGTCAATAGCGAAAATACCCAACAGCTTCCCGAGGATCTGAGTCGCTCCCTCGCAGAGCTGCAACGAACCCTGGAGGGCCTTTCGCCTAATTCTGAGCTGTACGAAAACACCAATCGCAGCATTCGCCAGCTCAATCGCACGCTGGACAACCTGGAGTCCCTAACTCGAACCCTGTCTCGCCAGCCCAACGCAGCGGTTACGGGGAGCAAACTCCCAGAAGACCCCATACCCAAGGCCAAACCATGAGCAAAGAGCAACGCACCGTGAGCTTCGGCGCCCAATCGATGAGAGTCCTGGCCCTTGCCAGTCTAGGCCTGCTGATGGCCTGCGCGGGGGCGCCAGTGCAGACCCAGTACTACCTACTTCGATCCGATGTAGAACAGCAGAGCCGGGGACTGATGCCGTCCAGCACCTTCGCCATGGGGCGGATCATCGTCGCACCCTACATCGACCAACCGGGTATGGTTCTCGAAACCGCCGCCGGAGAAATCAGGCCAGCTATGCACCACCAGTGGGCGGAACCGCTGAAAGAGGGTTTGCAGCAGTTTCTTCAGGTGGAGGTCTCTGCCGCCGTGGGTGAGGATGTCTTCCCTGTCGACTACAGCGAGGGGGATCTGATTTTCGACGTGCGCATCGACCAGCTACACGGCAGCGCCCAAGGCGAGGCCGTCTTGGTCGCCTATTGGTGGTTGCGTCGCGAGCGTGAAATCACCGAAACCTTCCAGTTCTCCGAACGGGAATCCCTCAGAGCCGACGGCTACGCCGAGTTGGCTCGAGCGGAAAAGAAGCTATTAAAGCGGCTCGCGCGACGGATTGGTGATTCGCTAAAAGAAGCAGGTAGGTAGCGACCAAAGCGATACGGGGCGGCCAAAAGAACTAGTTTGGCTTACACAGGCCAAGCTAGGAGAAGCAAAGCTAAACCCTCAGCGACAACATGCCGCAACGGATCGCTGCTGAGAGCGTACGCACACTGCTCACGTGATTGGCACGACCCTAAAACAGTCGAACGAGGCCGCCGCGCTTAGTCTGCAATCGTGCAATGCCCAAACGCGCTTACGGAATAACCATCATGAGCAATCGATGCCGTCAGTAGCCCCGTGGCTTCGTGAATGACAATGCTAAAGGCGCGCCCGTCTTGTAGTCCTTGGAGGGCCATCACCCCATCCTCGCGATTGAAACCAGGAATCTTTGCCGACCGCGCCAGACCACTTGCCTCGGTGGTACTCACGGTTTTCGCCTTGGCATCAATGAGCAGAAACTCCGCCATATTGAGATCTTTGGGAAGAGCCGGGTAACAGTCGCCGGTTTCGAAGCACAAACGTACCGTTGTCGGCGCGCACAGCATCTTGTCGCTGCCAGTCACATCTTCCGCCAACGCCGCCGTCGGCAGCAAAACAGCCAGCGTCAAAAGCCGGGACATCGAACTTCTCAAGGACCACACCTTGTTACACCATCGCTTCATTGCATTTTTCCACGTGTTGTTGCGTGACATCGCGAGCAATCCAATCGGAGGCGCGCTGGTTCACATCAGAATCAGTACTTGACCAGGTATTCTTTCGCCTCAAGGCAGACACTGAACGCTTTCTTGAAGTTCTCCATCTGGGCTTCCGTTGAAGCCGCTGCATTTGCTGCATCGGAAGCGGCTTGCTCCTGGGCTGCGGCCTCCGCCTTACGGCCCTTTCGGCGACCGCGCACGACTCCAAGGGCCGCTCCATAAGCGGCTCCCTGACCTGCATCATCATCTGCGATTTCACCGATGATGGCACCCGCGGCCGCGCCGCGTACGGCCCCTTTTGCACCCGCTCCAGAACCGGCACTCTGAGCCGCTTCCATCTCTGCAGCGGCGGCCTGTTGATCAGCTTCCGCCTGTTTTTGCAGATCGAAAGGGTCACTCCCCGAGTTACTGACAGCCCACTCATAGCAGGCCGCCTCGTCCGCCTGCTGCTGAGCCTGGTCCTGAGTGCCCGTGGGGAACACATAGACCTCCATGGTGGAAGCCAGACTCCCCTGGCCAAGGGCCGGTTTGGCCACCAGGGCGAGAACAATGCTTAACAGAATTAGGCGCATTCGATTGCCTCAGATGTGAGTTTTCAACGATTGTACTCGGAGAGATCCATGAGCTCCATGGACCATGAACAGTTTGCACAAAGCAAGACTCCAACCAAAGCCAGGCATTCTATCGGTACGGATTCAACGGCATACTCCCCTACTCCTTTTCGGGCCATTGCGAGAGCCACAGTGTTGTTTTCTCAAACGATTACTCCCCGCTTTTACGAAACCGACGCGCTCGGTCACATCAATAATGTGTCTATTGCGGGTTGGCTTGAAGTGTCACGCATGGGCTACATAGCCTCGTTCGATAACACCGACGACGTGTCGGCCAATAACTGGGCTCTGGCCAGCGTCCAGATTGAGTATGTGGCAGAGACGTTCTTCGGCGCTGACGTAGAGCTCAGGATTTCGGGTGCACACGTGGGGAACTCTTCTCTCACGATCGATTCGGAGATTTGGCAAAACGAGCAGCTGACGGTCCGTGCCAAAGCCGTGCTGGTGTACTTTGACGCGACGAACAAAACCAAGCACCGGATTCCAGACTCCCTGCGTCGGCAGATCGATGCACAAAGTGGGCGCTCATGACACCCGAGGTTAAAGAAGCGGATTACGAACTCCTCTACTGGCCTCTTCCCTTCCGCGGTTGTTTTGTCAGCTACCTGTTCGCCTATCGCGATGTGCCGCTCATGGAAATCACTGACTTCGACGAAGTGAACGAGCAGAAAGCCCGCTTACCCAGCGAGCAACCGATCCCTTTCATAGGGCCGCCGACACTTCGCCACCGAAACACCGGCTTTACGCTGAACCAGATGCCCGCCATCGTCACCTATGTATCGCAGGAACTGCACCTGATGCCCGAGGATCCTTTGGATGCGGCGATCGCTCTGAAGATACTGATGGATTGCAACGACATACTCATGGAGCTATGTCGTTACAACGGCTCCATCATGTGGGAGCGCGAGGCTTGGATTGAGTTTCGATCCCAACGCTTTCCCCGCTGGCTCGCCGTGCTTGAGGAATCCGTTGCACGCGGCTTCTTTGGACGCGAGAGGGCTAGCTTTGCCGACATCGGTGTCTATGCCCTCCTCGGCAACATGATTCGCTGCCTGCCCGAACTAGAGACAGATATTGTCAGCCATGCACCTCGTACCCGTGAGTTGTGCACAAAGATAGGCGCCCAGCCATCGTTGGCGAGCTTCGTGGACGGCCATGAAAAGCGCTACGGTAAATTGTATTGCGGTGGATATATTGAAGAGTCGATACGAAAGATGCTGGAGATGGATTTGCGGTGATGAGGGTAGGATTTATAACTGCCGTGGAGCCTATCTCGCTTCCATGCCGAACTCGGCATGATTGATAGTTGAGTCCTTAGGGGTGCAATCAACCTCCGGGGGTCCTCGCGCTGCGGGCATCCAACCTGCACCTTTTCTTCGCGATTTATCGGACTGTAGGTTCTCAAAAGTCCGTTGCTCCAAGTGTCGGATAAAGCCTAACAATGTCGTACTGATGTCGGAAGACGCAGCTCGAAGACTTATGTCAGGCTGCTTGCCGCGACCTGACATATTAGCGCTTTTAAAAGCACACTAATCGTCTTTATGCATCTTTAAAAGCACATAATGCTTGACTCTCTCTAATCAATCTATATATGCTTTTAAACGCACTTTAATTAACTTAGGGAGCCTTTAAACGCACATGACCAGACTGAACAACCTGACAAAGGCTCCTCCTTACGTCGTCGACAACGCGATCAAGACATTGGGCGACAACCTACGCACAGCGCGCTTGCGACGCAATCTGACGCTCGATGACGTTGCTGAGAAGATCGGCACAGGCCGACGCGTTGTCGCCGATGCCGAAAAAGGGAAGCCGACCACAGCGACGGCGGTGTATGTCGCCCTTCTCTGGACCTACGACCTGATAGGTCCCTGGTCAGCCCTTGCAGACCCTGCTGATGACAGTGAAGGACTGTCGCTATCCGAAAGCCGTGAGCGTGGGCGGCGCAGCCCACGCAAGGAGTTGGATGATGACTTCTAACACGGAATGCTTCGTGTACATCATGTTGCCGGGTGATACCCATTTCACTACGGCCGGGCGTTTCGTTCTGGATACAACAAGACAAGGCAGTCCGGTCGGTCGGTTTATTTATGGCCGGAGCTATCGTGACAACCCGAACGCAGTGCCAATCGATCCGATCGAGCTCAAAATCACGACACAAACCTATCAAACCCGTGATCTGAACGGTCTCTTTGGTGCGTTACGCGATGCAAGTCCCGACTATTGGGGCCGCCGCGTCATTGAAAAACATCTTCGATCCGCAGCGCTTTCTGAGCTCGACTACTTGCTTCACTCACCTGACGATCGTGCCGGCGCTTTGGGTTTTGGCTTGAACGCGGAGCCGCCAGCGCCTCTCCGTGATTACAACCGAACGATCGACCTGGAGCGCCTGCAACAGGTTGCGGACGCCATCATCGCTGATGAGGAGATTCCGGCGAATGACCCAGACGCACAGCAAGCGCATGATCTTATGGGTGGAACCTCCATGGGTGGCGCACGTCCGAAGGCTGTTGTTGAAGATGACGACGGATTGTGGGTCGCCAAATTCAACCGCGCTGATGATCGCTGGGACCATGCCAAGATCGAACGAGCGATGCTCCTCCTCGCGAGCGAGTGTGGCATTCGCAGCGCGACGAGTAAGCGCACGACCATCGGCGACCGTGATGTGCTGCTTGTGAAACGCTTCGATCGCGAGAAAGCAGGCGGGGGATATCGGCGTGCTCGCATGCTCAGCGCGTTGACAGTGTTACGCGCGAACGAGGATGAGCGCGATAAATGGTCTTATGTTGTACTCAGCGAAGAGCTGCGCCGGCTGTCCTCACAGCCACGGGCAGACGCCCAGGAGCTCTTTCGCCGGATGACGTTCAACGCGCTCATTAGCAATAATGATGACCACCCAAGAAATCACGCGATCATTGCGATGAACCAGGAATGGCGGCTTTCGCCCGCATACGATCTGACGCCGTCCACACAGGTCAGTACAACGCACCGCGAACTCGCTATGCAGTGTGGCGATCAAGGCCGCTTCGCAGGTGCAACCAATCTCCTCAGTCAATGCCGACGGTTTTCGCTTGAACCCGAAGACGCTGCGCAGATCGTCGACGAGGTAGAACAGACCGTGAGAAATCGTTGGCACGCTATCGCTCGCTCCGAAGGTGTCACGGAACAGGATTGCGAACGCATCATCGGTGCGTTTGCATATCAGGGGTTTCGCAGCGAATACAAATAAAAAGCCCCACCCGATGGATGAGGCTTTTTGTATATGGCGCGCCCGGCACGATTCGAACGTGCGACCGCCTGGTTCGTAGCCAGGTACTCTATCCAGCTGAGCTACGGGCGCGTGGGGGCGGCACTATAGGTTTGTGGGCCTATCGTGTCAAGGTGATGCTCCGCCAACCTCGGCTCCCTGGCCCTGCGTAGAGAAGAACAGACGGAACGGTGTTTTCTGGTCTTCATTGAATTTCACAAGCAGGCCGTAGTGGTCGTTGTCATAGTCATCAACCCACTGGGTTTCGAGTTCCGGCAGCACATCGGGCATCTCCCGTTCTTTGGGTGCCTGAGCCGTTACCTTAACCTCTTCCATGTCGGAATCATCGTCCATGGATGCCTTGGGGATTTTCACCATCACGGTCTTGTGGCCCGCAGAGTCTTCGTTGACACCCATGATTTCAGCGCCGGTTTTACCGTCGCGGTGGCCTTTGACCAGTTCTAACCAGTCGCTCTGTAATTCTAGCGATGCGGGCTGGGCCTGGGCGGCTGGGCCCGTGACCAATAGTCCAGAGAGCAGCGGGACACACAGCATGTGGGGGGTGATATTTATTGGATAACGCATGAGCGGCCTCCGTGGGCAACTACAATGGCATGACGGGTTAGTCATTGACGATGAGCTACAGCATAGCCGCAAACACACCCAATGACAGTTTACTCCCTCCCCTACGTTTACCTACGCACGGTGCTCGGGTTCAGACCAGCATCCGCGCCAGTCCGGCGAGGCTCACGAGCAACAGGGCTACGCCGAGGTAACGAAAGAATACCTGAGTGTCAGCGCGGAGCGAATAACGATGAAAGCTCAGACCCAAAAAATGGCCAATAGTTGCGCAGGGCAGCAGCCATAGGTGTTGTTTCCACTGCAAATCCACACCGGTCAAAACAAAAGCGATGAGCTTCAGCGCCACCAAGACAAACCACAGTACAAACAAGGTGTCGCGCAACTGCTCCCGGGGAACCCGGCTAGCGGCGATGGGTACCACCAGCGGGGCTGCAATCAGCGATACGCCACTGACATACCCTCCGAGCATAAGAAAGAAGGCATCCACTAGGGCACTGCCACTGCGAAATGGTTTACCGAGGATGTAGCTAAAGGCATACACACAGACCGTGCAAAAAATGAAGCCACTCACCAGGGACCCGGGAAGGGTAATCACTCCGGCGACACCGATCAGCTTGGGTACCAGCATCAGCGGCAGGGCATAGCGCAGAAACGCCCAGTTGACGGTGCCGTCAGGACTAGTCTCCGAGGGTTCCCTGCGATGGGCTTGCCAGACAGTTATGGCGGAAAAAAAAGCAGATGTACAGAGATAATTGGCAAGAACAACAAGGGTTGATCGCGAATCATGAGCAGGAAGGGCAAGGTCAATACCGCCCCTCCAAAGCCCAGGCCCGAGCGCACGAATCCCCCCCAGATGAATAGCAATGCGATAGCCCCATATTCCCAGGGCAGTAAATCAGTCAAGGGGTCGTGCCTCGCTCAGTCGTTTTTGGGCGGATCCGAAGGCTGATCATCGTTACCGCTATCATCCTCATCGAACCGCGAACTTGCCTCACCCCGGCGGTGAGAACGCTCTCCATCGAGATAGAAGCGATCATCAAAGGTCTTCACCCAGTCGGGATAAAAGATTGCCAGGGCGGATACGCACATACCGTTGATGAAACCTTCCGAGAACATAATCAGTAGGACCAGGGGCCACCACTCGGCCGCTGCGGCCACATAGGCATCCAATCCCGAAAACCAGAATAGAACCAGGGTGATGCATGCGAGCAGCAGTACCACTAGACCCCCGCCGGCAAAGCCCGCCCCAAGGATGTAGACAAAAGGGTGCTTGAGACTCGGGCGATGTAACAGCTGGACCAATACGCGGGTCACCGTCGCCGGCAGCAACACCGTCAAACATAGGGACAAGCCCAAACCCGGCCAGGCCAGGCCCTGCACCGCGTAAAACACCACCACCGCGATCGTTGCGGCCAGCACCGCGTAAGACCAGCCCACTACCAGGGTCAGCGTGGTTATACCCAGAAAGTGCAGGATCAAACCATCGACCAGGTGAATGTTGAGAAGCCAAAGGAAGAGGCAGGCCACAGCTCCTCCGGCAATAAGGTGCAGGCGCCCAGGACTTGCTTTCAGAGCTGACCAGTTGGCGCGACGCAGAGCCGTTCCCAACGCCAGGACCGCCAGCACAGCGGCCATGCCGAGCAGCCAAGCTTGCATAAGATAGGCGGAGATGTGCACGCCGGGCGTTACCTCGTTACGGCCCGCGGCCAAGCCAGGAAGAATCGCTTAGCCGGGGCGATACCTTTTGTCCTACAGCTCTGTCGCCAAGCGGCAGGCTTGATCAATAGCGCGCTTGGCATCAATTTCCATTGCCACGTCAGCGCCGCCAATAAGATGAACATTGTCGCGCGCCTGGCTTAGCGCGTCGAATACGCTGCGCTCAGATTCCTGCCCCGCACAAACCACGATGGTATCCACTGGCAGGAGCTGAGTCTGGTCGTCGACGGTGATATGCAATCCATGATCATCGATACGGTCGTACTGAACACCGCGGAGCATATGCACGCCGCGACGGTTAAGAGCAATCTTGTGGGCCCAGCCAGTGGTCGGTCCCAGACCGCGACCGTGAGAGGTGGGTTTGCGCTGCAGGAGGAACACCTCCCGCTCCGCGGTCTCGATTTGGGGCTGCACCCCCGCTACACCGCCCCGGGGATGATTTTCGAAGTCGATGCCCCACTCCCGGGCGAACACGTCGATATTAAGGGCCGCCGATTCGCCAGCGTGAGATACCAATTCGGCGACATCAAAACCAATGCCACCGGCGCCGATGATAGCCACGGCCTTACCGATGGGGCGCGTGCCCCGTATGGCCTCGTCGTACCCCATCACCATGGGATGATCGATTCCAGGAATACCGGGCTCTCGAGGCACGAGCCCCGTGGCCACCACCACGTCATCCCATTGGCCCTCAGTCAGGATCTTGGCGTCGACCCGGGTGTTCAAGCGCACCTCGACGCCCGTCAATTCAAGCTGGCGACGGTAGTAACGAATCGTTTCCAAGAACTCTTCTTTACCGGGGATTCGCATGGCGAGATTGAAGTGCCCGCCCAGCTCGTCGCTGGCTTCAAACAGGGTAACTCGATGACCGCGACCTGCAGCGGTCGTTGCGAAAGCCAGCCCCGCGGGACCGGCCCCGACCACAGCAATCTGCTTGGACTGCGCCGTAGGTTGATAGTTGAGCTCCGTTTCATGGCAAGCCCGGGGGTTCACCAGACAGGATACGGTCTTACCGCGAAAGGCATGATCGAGACAGGCCTGGTTGCAAGCGATACAGGTGTTGATCTCATCGACCCGTCCCTCATAGGCCTTCCGGGCAAACTGGGAGTCCGCCAACATGGGCCGCCCCATGGATGTGATATCCGCCAGCCCGTCGGCCAATACCTTTTCGGCGACGGCGGGCATATTGATGCGGTTGCTGGTGATCATGGGGATAGACAGCTCTTTGCGCAGCCGCCCCGTCACTCCAGCAAAGGCTGCGCGAGGCACGCGGGTGGATATGGTCGGGACCTGCGCTTGATGCCAGACAAAGTGCGTTGACATAATCGTGGCCCCGGCCGCCTCGATGGCTTTGCCGAGGGTCACTACCTCATCCCAACTGCTGCCGTCCTCCATCAGCTCCATGGCAGCGATGCGGTAAATGATGATGAAATCTGGCCCCAGGGCCTCACGCATGCGCCGAACCATCGTTACCGGTAAACGCATACGGTTTTCATAACTGCCCCCCCACTCGTCCTGTCGATGATTGGTTTTCGCTAGGAGAAAGGTACTGAGCAGGTAACCCGCCGAACCAATGATCTCAACACCGTCGTAACCTGCGGCTCGAGCTCGCTCGGCACAGCGGATAAAGTCCTGAATCGTTGTTTCAATGTCATCCGCGGTCATGGCGCGGGGTTCGCGGGGATTGATAGGCGAGGCAATGGGTGAAGGTGCTACGGGGTCTGCGCTGTAGGCCAAATTGCCCGCATGAAGGATTTGCAGGCAAATCTTGCAGTCTTCGGCGGCTTCGTGAACCGCATCGGTCACCCGTCGATGGAGGGGCACATGGGCATCCGCATTGAAGGCACCAAACTCCCCCGGGGCCAACGCGGCCGCATCATTGGGAGCATTGCCGCCGGTGATGATCATGCCCACACCCCCGGCGGCGCGTTCCGCGTAGTACGCGGCCATACGCTCAAAACCTTCCGGTCCGAGTTCTTCCAGGCCCGTGTGCATGGAACCCATGAGCACCCGGTTCTTCAGCTGCGTGAAACCCAGGTCCAGGGGCGAAAACAGATGCGGAAACTCTGGATGGGCCGGGGTGTCGGCAGACGTGGCGAGTGACATATGGAGGATCTCTCTCAGATAAGGCCTGTTCAGCGCGAGGCAACCCTCACAGGATTGCGACCTAGCGTCAAGCAGGCCTAAGGCAATCTTCTCGTCAGCTCCCGACGTATTCACAAGAGGCTGACAAATGGCACGAGAAAAGCTAGTGTTCGCTCATCACAAAGTGCATTTCATTTTAGAACCCATATTTGGAGTTACCCATCAACCATGAGCTTTTTTGACGCCACCGCCGTAGACACCAAGGATATGTCCTATAAAGCGGCCATTCACGAAGGATGGGACGTGGTTGGCAATGCCAACGGCGGATACCTGATGGCCATCGGTGCCCGCGCTATGGCCGCTGCCGCAGAGCTCCCCCACCCGGTAACGGTTACCGCTCACTATTTATCACCGGGACGACCAGGCCCCGTATCCATCACGCCACAGATCGTAAAGGTCGGACGTCGCCTCACCACCGTGCGCGCGACCCTCCAGGGGCCCGATAAACCCCTTATCGAATTGCTTGGCTCTTTCAGTGATCTCAATCGCATCGAAGGTCCCGTGCGCGTAGACGCCAGCCCTCCGGATCTACCCCCACCGGAAGACTGCCCTCTCACCGTACCCAATCAGGAAGTTGGCTTTCCGCCCGCGATGATGGGCCGGGTGGAGCTACGCTTGCATCCCGACGATGCCCAGTTTCTCGCGGGCAACCCCAGTGGCGATCCATTACTACGGGGTTGGATTCGACTCATCAACGACGAGCCTATGGATGTCTTTGGTCTGCTTCTGGCCACCGATGCGTTTCCCCCAACGATCTTCAATGCCAAGCTCCCCGTCGCCTGGACGCCCACGGTGGAATTGACCGCGCACGTTCGTGGCGTTCCCGAGCCGGGCTGGCTGCGCTGTCGTTTCAGTACGCGTTTCATCAGTGGGGGGATGATGGAAGAGGATGGAGAACTCTGGGACAGCAGTGGGCGCCTGGTAGCCCAGTCTCGTCAACTCGCCCTTACCCCCCAGGGTTGATTGCCCCCAGGTAGCGGCCGCAGGTATTGAACCGGGCGAGCCTATAAGTCCCACAGGGCGTAAACGGTAAGTTTCCCTAACACCTGTGCCAAGCAAGAATCGGGTGGAGGCGAGCCCCAGGGCCGTAGCAAACTAGTGCCTTGCCATAGGCCAGTGAAAACGGGGAGCGTCTGTTGATCATCGACTCGGAAGTGGAGCGCAAACCCACCGCTGAACAAAACCAGGGCGTCCATTTTAGTCTGGTAGCCGATGCCATCGCGTATCTGCGACAGCACCAGTTTCGACAGCCACAGCTGGAGGAACTTGCCTCCGCCCTGGAGGTTAGTGAATCGCACCTGCAAAGGGTGTTTAGCGCCTGGGCCGGCGTGTCACCAAAACGTTTTCTGCAGGTCCTTACCCGCGATGCCGCCGTAACAGCCCTACGCGATACCGCGACAGTTTTGGAAGCCAGCCTTGAAGCGGGTCTATCCAGCCCTGCCAGGCTGCACGATTTGACCATCGCCTGCGACGCTATGACCCCTGGGGAGATTGCAGCGGCGGGTGAGGGCTTAGACCTGCGCTACGGCTGGGCCCCCTGCCCCTTCGGCCAAATGTTCGTCGCGTTTACGGAGCGAGGCATCTGCAGTTTGTCCTTCCACGATGAAGAAAACGTCACGGCGCTTTTGGAACTGCGCGAGGAGTGGCCGCGCGCTCGGATTAGCGAAGATCATTCCCAGGCGCAGCAATTGGCTACCCGTTTGTTCACCCAATCTCTGGAGAGAGGTCGTTTGCACCTGCTTCTTCGGGGCACGAATTTTCAAGTGCAAGTCTGGCGAGCCCTGGTAGCCGTCGGTGAAGGCGAACTGATCAGCTATCGCGGTCTAGCGAGCCTTGCAGGACGACCCGGCGCCAGCCGCGCGGTGGGTTCAGCGATGGCCCGGAATCGCATCGCCTATCTCATACCCTGCCACCGGGTGATCCGGGAAGACGGTAGCTGGGGCAATTATCGTTGGGGCCTGGAGCGAAAGCTGGCCTTACGCGGTTGGGAAAGCGCGCGACCCCAAAGCTGATTGGGCGTACAATCGCCGCCCGTCATTTGCGTCTGCCGCCCCAGGGACGCGTGCGCAAAGACTCCTTGCTATAGGATCGCAAACGGTTCGGGTACGTCGCCAGGTGCAACCGGTACATCTCGCACAGCTCATTCTCCTCGCCGCTATCTGGGGCTCATCGTTCCTGTTCATGCGCATAGCGGTACCGGCCCTGGGGCCAACCTGGATGCTCGAAGTGCGCCTGCTCAGCGCCGCCTTCTTTCTCTTGCTGATCACCCGCGCTCTTCGCCAGCCCCTCCATGGACGTCGGTACTGGAAGCACTATCTGATTTTGGGGCTGTTCAATACGGCCATGCCCTTCTTTGCTTTCGCCTGGTCCGCCCAGGTACTGCCCGCATCGACGCTGGCCATCCTGAACTCAACGGCGCCCTTGTGGGGGCTGGTTGTGGGTTTCGTCTGGCGGGGCAAACCGGTGACGCGTCGGGCGGTTTTGGGCTTGCTGTTTGGATTCGCCGGGGTAACCTCCCTCGTCGGTCTCGGTGGCGTAGCCCAAGGCCCGGCGCAGATTACCGCCGCCGTCGTCACCATGTGCGCCGCCGTGTCCTACGGCATCGCCAGTAGCTACGCCGAGTTCGCTGAAAGCGCCCCGCCCTATGCGAATGCCCACGGCAGCATGTGGGCGGCGTTCATTCTGATTACACCGTTGTGTTTGTTTGCTCCTCTGCCAGAAAGCTGGCCCACAATCCCAGTCCTCGCGGCGCTGGCCCTTGGCATCGTGTGCAGCGGGGTCGCCTACCTCATGTACTATCATTTGATCTCGACCATCGGCGCGGCTTCGGCCTTGACCGTGGGGTATCTGATTCCGCTATTCGGTGTGCTATGGGGCTGGCTTTTCCTTGGCGAGGAAATAGGCTGGAACACGCTTATTGGCGCCAGCCTGGTCCTCATAGGTACCGCCCTGGTGACGGGCCTGAAGCTGAGCACACTCCTGCGTCGATTTCTTCGGACCTAAGGCAAGCTCACCGCTACCCGCGCCCCACCCAGGGGGCTCTCATCAAGAGTCACGGTGCCCCGCTGGGCATGAACGATATCGAGAACCACCGCCAGGCCAATGCCCTGCCCCTCGCGACGGCTGTCGGCGCGTGCTCCCCGCTGGAGAAGCGTATCGCGAAGCTCCGGGGAAATACCGTCGCCGTCATCGTCTATGTGGATAAGCAAGCCTCCGTCACCAGAAGTCACACGCACAGACACCTCGATAACCTTATGGGCATACTTGCAGGCGTTGTCCAGAAGATTGCCGAACAGCTCCATCAGATCTCGTTCATCACCGCGATAACGAGCTCCAGGTTCCACCGTCACCCGCAGTTCTAGACTCCGGCTTCCATAGACTTTCAGAAGCGTGGATCGCAGCCGATCCAGGACCGGTTCGATGTCAACACGTTGCAGTAAACGGTGATGACCGCCGGTGGCCCGCTGCAGATGCCAAGCCATCACCTCTTCCATGCGCTCCAGCTGCTCCGTGTGGATCGCCGGGTAACCATCGGCCTGGAGATCGGCGCTGCGCAACACGGCCAGCGGCGTTTTCAGACTGTGGGCAAGATCGGCCAGCGTATGGCGCGTTCGCTCTCGACGACGCTGCTCACCGCTGAGCAGAGTTTCCAGGTTTTCCACCAGCGGTCGCACTTCATCAGGCCAGCTACCGTCCAGATCCGTGCGACTGCCATCCTCGATGTGGGCCACGCGATCGGCGAGCATTCTTAGGGGGCGCAATCCCCAGCGCACCACCAATACCTGCACAAGCAGCACCAACACCAGGGTTCCGCCCAGCCAAAGCAGCAGTTGTTCGCGAAAGGCTTGTACATCGGCTTCTCGCGGTGCGGCACTCTCTGCGACGATAAATCGCAGTCCCAGTGTTTCCCCGTCACTGAGTTGCCAAAGCACCCTGTAGGCGTGGCGAATCAAACCCTCACGCTCGCTATCGTGGCGCTCGCCCGCCTGGAGAGCGGGTATGTCCGCGCTCAAACGCAGGAGTGGATCGGCAAGTAAGGCCGCCGATGGCGACACCCAAAGCGCGCGACCAAGCTCATCGCTCACCATGGCATAAAGACCAGATCCAGGTTGCAGAAGCCGGGACTCCAGGGGCAACAGGGGTAGCTCAAAGCCTGCGGACACTTCCGCCTGGGCCAGAAGCGCCACAACCTGCAGTTGCAAGCGCTCAGCGATAGCCGCGTCCAGCGCCCGTCGGTGGGCCTGTTCGAGATACCAGCCGGTCGCACCGAGGGTGATGGGGATAAGGATTAGCGCAGCCAGCAGCAAACGCTTCGCCAGGGACACGGGAAATGGCATTAGGCGCCCTGGTGACTTAGGGTGAAGCGATACCCCGCCCCGCGTACGGTTTCTATGGGTGCCAGGGAACCGGCGGGGTCGAGTTTCTTACGCAGACGACCGACGAATACCTCTAGGACATTGCTATCCCGATCGCTGTCACCGTCGTAAAGATGTTCGAGGAGGTCGCCGCGGGATACCACCTCACCCGCCCGGTGGGCAAGATAGGCGAGCGTGTTGTATTCATAAGCGGTGAGGGACAACTCCTGGTCCTGGAGGAAAACCCGTCTGGCGCTGAAATCCAACCGCAGATCTCCGTAATCAGCCACATTGCTTCGACGACCCTCCACGCGACGGAGAAGGGCCTGAAGCCTCGCCTCAACTTCTTCGAGATAAAAGGGCTTGGTGACGTAATCGTCGGCTCCCGCCTCAAGGCCGCCAACCTTGTCCTGCCAATCTGCGCGCGCCGTAAGAACGAGAACGGGTAGTGAGAGCCCCTGTTCCCGCCAAGCTTTGATCACATCAATGCCCGAAACATCGGGCAGCCCCAGATCAACGATGGCCAGATCGCAGGGATATTCCTGAGCAAGAAACCGCGCTTCGGCACCATTCGGAGCTTCCTCCACGATCCAGCCAATGCCGCGAAAGTGTTCCGCCAGGCGAGTGCGCAAACGCTCGTCATCTTCTACCACCAGCAAACGCATCGCCTACTCCGTGACGTCTACGGTTACGACACGACCGTCGTCGAAAAGCAAACGCACCCGATAGCGATCACCCACGCGGACCGCCGCCAAGGCCTGACCACCATGCTGGCGTTCCGCCTTCTCCGCAGCTTCCGCAGCACCCAGGTCGCGACGACCAGAGCCCCTGTAGGCTCGGCGGCCGTCATCGTTGGGATCTAGCTCATCAGCCGCCTCGAGGGCGCGAAGAATCTGTCGCTGCCAGTCTTCCAGGCCTTCTGATTCATCATCCGCCCAACCGGGAGCGGAGCTTAGACAGAAGAGCAGCAGTAGACTTCGCCATTGATGTCGCAACAGGGTTCACTCCAGGTTTCGCCCCGTGACGCCTAGGGCAAAGGTTCAAGTCGAACACGCACCGGGATAGTGGCGCCGGGGTCTCGATCCGCGCGGGTTTCATAGACGGCACCGTCGTAGCGATAGCTCACCCGATACCCATTGACCCGCTCTCGTTCCCGGAGTTCATATTCCGTGGTGCAGATATTCTCCGTGACATAGTAGCCATCGTCCACCCGCTGACGCTGACTGCGGGAGTAGCCCACGGTGCCACCGATCAACGCACCGGCCCCGGTGATGACGTCCTCTTTGCTCGAGTTTCGTCCCAACACGTTGGCCACAGAGCCTCCGATGAGGGCACCAACCACCGTCGGCACGGCGCCGGCGAAGCGGTTGCGGTCCTGAACACGGACCCGCTCTGGACGGCAGCTCTCGTAGGGAATGCGCTCGCTGACAACTTCTACCACGGGCTGCACATCTACCACGGGGGCCTGAATCACCGAGCTTTGACTGTACGCCATGGCCGATGATGCGTTCGCCATCATGCTCATTGCCAGCAAACCGACGGTTAACGATGAATTGGGTTTCATGCCTCACTCCTGGGTTGGATGTTCAGGCCCAGCCTACGGCGTGGCGCCTGAACCAAAGCTGAACGAAATACCCCAAATTTTTGGCGTCTATTCAGCTCAGGTTCAGGCGCTATGGCCTAGCGTAGTCATCGCATAAACCCATAGGAGGTGCTGCACATGATGATCAACAGGCTCACCATCGGTATCGGCGCTATGAGCGTATGGCTCGCCATGGCATCTACCGCAGTACACGCGGACTGGGACCATCGGTTTCACGGTTGGCATAACGGGTCGGCGATAGCCTGGGAGGATCAAAGAAGAGCATGGCGGCGCTTGCAGAGACAGGATCGCCGGTGGCGGGAGCGTCAGTGGCGTCACAACCTGCGACAGGATCGCTGGCTCTACGATCCGTTCTTAGACCCCTTCGGTCGGCGTCAGAATTGGCAACAAAATCGTCTGGGAACAGGCGTGCTCGGTTCCGCGCTCACCTATCAACTGATTCGCAGCTTGGATGATCGGTGCGACTGTGATGACCACCGGAACCTGGAACATAGAGCCACGAACTGCTTTCGGCTCGAACGCTTGCCCGGAGGCAGGGAACGACGAGTTCCCCTACCCGCATCGGCCTGCTATTAGAAATAAACTGGCCCTACCAGACCCCCGGCTTATGTGGGCTAAGGCTTTGCTGAACTCCCCTAAGCCGGTGGGTCTCGGCGTCTCTCTAAGACTGGCAGAAAGCTCAACGCGAGATTCGGAGTTGGCGCCAGGCCGTTTGCAACATAAGCAGAAGCCCGGACAGGGAGAACACCAACGCGCAGGCGGCAGCAACGGTCAAAAGGAGGTTATTGAAGTCTGCACCTCGCCGATAGTCCATGATATGCAGCCGCCAAAATGCGTCGTAAAGTACCCAGAAGTCGTTACGCACGGTGAGGTAACGCCCCGTAGCACCCTCGAAGTAAAGCCGCGTACCCACCCAATCATCGAAGCTTACGCGCCACACATCTCTACGGTCATAAAGCTCATCTACCAGGCCAAGTACCTTCGCTGAGGGGCGATCAATACGCTCCACATCCACGAGCCCTCCCCCACCACGATACAGGCTCGATGCATACGCGCTTACCTGCTCTGCCGTGGGACTGGCATTTACCACACCGTCAGCAAGGCGCAGCCACCGGATACCCTCGGACGACTCAAGCTCCAGGAGCACACCCTGGGCGGAAGCGTGGGACCGTAACGAGCGCAACTCTTGGTCTGCGGTACTCGCCTGCAGTTGCTCAAGCCAGCCCTCGGGCAGCGAGACCGCAGGCGGCGGCTGGAGCACGTCCCCACCTTTGATAAGCCCATCGAAGGGGACCCATGCGAACACCACGCCACCAAGAATCCACAGCAACACCTGTATGCCGATAAGGTAGGCAAAGAGCCGATGGATACGCCGGGTCCAAAATTGCACACGGCGGCCATTGATCACGATTTTCGTTCCTCAACGGGCTTCACGCCGCGAAGGATTGCCCTTCGAAGCAAGGTATAAAGCTGATAAATCCCAAAGGCCAGGGGAGATACAAGCAACGTCAAAACACTCAGGCTCAAGGGCAGCACTAGAAACAGCCAAAGCCCTTCAAAACCGGAGAGGCTTATATCCAGGGTTACATCGCCAGAGATGGCGCCGCCAAGGGCTAAAAAGATGCTGCACAGGATTGCCGTGGCCAGCGCCGTAAGGACGACAGCGCGCAGAGCACTGCGTAGATAGGCCAGAAAGGTCACAACTATCCCAGGATGCGATCGACCAGCCGATTCAGTCGCTCCAAACCCTCACGGAGATGGTCCTCGGGCAATGCGGAGCTAAAGCGGAAATGATCCTCGACACCAAAGCGCGATCCCGGGATAACCAGGACATCCTCTTCCATAAGGAGGCGTTTGGCGAAAGTATCGGAATCCACCGGCAGGGCAAATTTCACAAAGCTCATGGCCGAAGCCTGCGGTGGGACCACGGAGAACACACCTTCGTGCCTCGCCAAAGCCTCCTCCAGGGTGCGAAAACCCCGGCGGATCAAACGTCGCGCCCGCTCGGTCAACTTGTTTCGATGGGCCGGCTCGAGTGCGTGCTCGGCTAGATGCATGGACATCATGGTCGCAGCTATGGATGCGTATTCGTGACGCCGCCAGAAGGCTTGCACCATAGCTTCGGGAGCGACCAACCACCCCAAGCGCAGTCCCGGTAGGCCGTATGCTTTGCTCATGGAATTGATGGCGATCACCCGCTCACAGGAACCCCAAAAACTCGCTGTAGCCTCGTCGGTATCTCGTTCTGTGCCGGCATAGACTTCATCGGCCACGATCCAGGCACCCACACGCTCGGCCGCTTGTACGATCGTCTGGCGATCCGCGAATGAGAGTATGGTTCCGGTGGGGTTGTTGGGATTTACTGTATGAATAACCCGGGTGCGATCATCCACGGCATCGTTCAGCGCCGATTGATCCACGGCCCAGCCCTGGTCTTCAACAAGATCAACGCTGCGCACTTCAAAACCGAGATTGTGTGCGTTGCCCGCTAATTGCTCGTAAGTGGGACGAAAGCGAATAACGTTGTCCCCAGGCTCCAGCAAGGTAGCGGCCACCAGGGTATTGGCCTCTGTCGCGCCCACCGTGACCAACACGTTCTCGGGGGTAGCATTGGGGTAAAGGGCGGCGATGTGACCCCGCAAAATCTCGCGACCGTTAACCTGCGGGTAGTCCACGAGAGTCGCAAACAGCTCTTCCTTGTCGATATCACACAAGGTAAACAACTCGGCGTAACTCATGGGATGGACGCCGCTTTCGGAAAAGTTGAAGCGGACCCCGTGTTCCGTTTCCGAGAGGTACTGCTCAACGGCAAAGGGTTGGAAGCCTAACGCGGTCACCGAAGGGCAGCCTCCACGGGCATGCCGTTTTGCTTGTAGACGATCCCGCCTTTCATGACGAAGTCGACCCGGGAAAGGAGATTGATGTGCCGCAGCACGTCACCTTTCACCGCCACAATATCCGCGTACTTCCCTTCGGAAACTGTACCCCAGCGATCTTCGACCCCCATCATCACAGCACCCCAGTAGGTGGCCGCGCGAATCGTGTCCATGGGGTCCATATCCATCACGTTGACCCAGACGTCCATCTCGTTCCAGGTGCTTTGGCAGTGAAACTTCATGGGAATACCGCTGTCCGTCCCTACGAGTAACACGACTCCAGCCTCACGAAGCTGCGCGAACTTACGCTTCAACGTGGGTTTACGGATGGGCGTGAGTTGGGTGTAAGCCAGTTGTCCCGGATTGCGGATCGACCGGCGGATGTCCTCAATCGTTGACGGCTCCAGCCCCCGGTGCCAGCAATCGTTGTCTAACTTCTCGGGATTATCAACGGTCAGCGGGTAGTTCCACAGCCCTTCTACGGTAGGCGTCCAAAACATCGGTCCTCCGGCGACACGCCCGGTAGCAGTGCGCTCACGAAGCATTTCGATAACGTCGGCGGGATACTCGGGTGCCGTGGTCAGCCCTGTGTGCTCAAAATTGTCGACGCCGATTTCCAGACCCCGACGAATTTCACCGGGACGATGGGAGTGCGCCACCACCTTCAAACCATGCTTATGAGCTTCATCCACCACCGCCTGGGCTGATTCCAAGGACATTTTGTCCTGATCAATAAGCTTGATGATGTCAACGCCGGCCTCGGCGAGCAGCTTGACCTTGCGTCTACCATCAGCGGGACTAGCTACACCCCAGCGATAGCTTTCTGTTCCCGGGTAGGGCTCGGCCTGAATGAAGGGCCCGGAGATAAAGGTTCGAGGGCCGGGAATCTCGCCACTCTCGATACGTTGTTTCACGGACACGGACGCCTCCAGCGGCGCTCCCAGATCGCGAGTTGTAGTGATTCCGGCCAGGAGCAACTGCACGGCGCTGGCCGGCATGATTTCACTGGCAAAACGATCCGCATAGGTTGGATGCCAGTGACTATAGTCCGCGTGCCCCGTAAGCATGAGGTGCGCATGGTTCTCCCATAGGCCGGGCAACACATCCATGCCCTCCGTAGAAAGTACCTCGTAGCCATCCGGCACCGGCAAGGATTCGACGGTACCTACCTGCTGGATGATACCGTCCTCCACGAGGATAACGCTGTTGGCTATGGGCCGATGACCATACCCATCGATGAGTCGACCGCCGACGAGAGCCGTACCGGCGCGAACCGGTCCAGCGAACAAACCCAGGAGCACCAACCCAAGCCCCAGGAGACGTATCTGGTGTGCAAAAAGCTTAACGATTTGAGACGGTTTCGAAATCAAAAGCCAACTCCTTTTTAGACGTTGTTTGTTTGGCCCTCACGCTAGACCGGCCAGGGGCGGTCTTTGGCCACCTGCCATAGACCTGGCGAGGGTCTGTCTTGCATTATGCCTTTTGAAACGACGCTGTGGACCCCTCACCACGGTCGCAACAGATTGCGAGCCCTGCGTGACGAAGCGGCGCAAGAAACTCTGGGAGACAAGCATGAAGGCTGACGCTGTGCATAAAACAGTCCTGTGGTTAGTATTTTTCTTTACCGCCATTACCGCCTATGGCCAGGATGAAGGGATTCCCAGGGATACACAGGCCATTCAGTCCGTGGTCGATGCTTTGTTTGACGGTATGCGCGAGAAAGACGCAGCGAAGATTGAACGGCAGTTTCACACCGATGCCCGTTTGGGGAACCTGGCTGCGGGAGACTTCGCTCGTCGCGTCAGCGAGTCCGAGGCCTATCTCGATGAAGTCACCTTTGACGAGACCATCCTAATCGACGGGGATTTAGCGATGGCCTGGACACCTTACAATTTATTTGTCGATGAGCAGTTTCATCACTGCGGCGTCGACCTGTTTGTCATGAAACGCACCGAGGGGCGCTGGCTGATCAGCCAGTTGGAAGACACCAGGCGGACCGAAGGATGCGATCCAACTCGTAGAGAGTAGAAGTCGCTGCCCTAGGCACTCGTCGGCGATGCAAACCAATGGCGTGTACGATTCGCAAACGCCACCAGGGACAGCATCACGGGAACCTCAACCAATACCCCAACTACCGTCGCCAGAGCGGCACCGGAGTTTAGGCCAAACAACGAAATAGCCACGGCGACTGCAAGCTCAAAAAAGTTCGACGTGCCGATCATGCACGCGGGCGCCGCAATATTGTGGGGTAGCTTCAGTACCCGTGCGACACCATAGGCAATGGCGAATATCCCATAGGTTTGCAGCAGCAATGGCACGGCGATCAATACGATGGCCAGGGGTTGCGCCAGTATGGTTGTGGCCTGAAACCCGAAGAGCAGCACCACGGTTGTCAGCAAACCAAGGATAGATAGTGGTTTTGTTCGTCGTAAGAAGCGTTCGAGCTGCGAATGGTCATCCGCGCGATCCAAGGATCGACGAGTCACAATACCCACCACTAGCGGTATAAGGACGTACAAAACCACACTCAAAAGCAAAGTGTCCCATGGCACGCTGATATCGCTTATGCCTAGGAGAAATCCAGCAATGGGCGCGAAGGCAAAGACCATGATGACGTCGTTTACCGACACCTGTACCAGGGTGTAGTTGGCATCGCCGCGGGTAAGCTGACTCCAAACAAAGACCATGGCTGTGCAGGGCGCCACACCCAGGAGGATCATCCCGGCGATGTACTCGCTGGCCGTTGCGGGATCCACCAAGTCGACAAACACGACCCGGAAGAAAAACCACCCCAGGGCCGCCATGGTGAATGGCTTGATCAACCAATTGATCACCAGAGTCAGCAAGAGGCCCCGGGGACGCTTACCCACATCGGCCATGGAGGAGAAATCCACCTGGACCATCATCGGGTAGATCATGAGCCAAATCAGCAAAGCCACGGGCAGGTTTACGCGAGCTATTTCCAGCGTCGCCAACAGCGCAAAAACCTCGGGAAAGAGACTCCCACAGAGCACACCTACAGCGATGGCTAACCCGACCCAAACACTCAGATACCGCTCAAAGCTCCCCACGAGTTCTCTCCTTTTTTTAGCCAAGCTCGCGCATACGGGCCGCGAGCGTCGTGGCTGAGGTTAAAGCCGTCGGATCGGCTAAAAGCGTTCTAATGCGTTGTTGCAGAAGCTCGATGGTTTGCTCAAAAGCCGCGCGTTGCGCATGCTCTCCACCCTCCTCTGCCGAGGGGTCCACCAGCCCCCAGTGAACCTTTTCGGCGGGGCCTAACCAAAGGGGACAGGCTTCCCCGGCCGCGCGATCACATACGGTAATCACCACGTCGGGGACGGGCTCACCGACATCGCTCCATCCCTGACTTGAGAGGCCGTCTGTGGAGACACCCGCCTCTTCGAGATACTTCAGCGTAAGGGGATGTACCTCACCCACGGGACTACTACCGGCGCTGGCAACGGTAAGGAAGCTTCCGGCCATATCCCGCGTCACGGCCTCGGCGATAATGCTTCGACAGCGGTTATGGGTACAGACAAACAGTAAGTGCATGGCAATTTTCCAGAGCGCGACGGCGACGTGGGGTCTTATGCTCCCGCTGCCGTTCAAGACACGCTGTAACGGTAGGCCATACCTTATGACATTTATGTTACACCAATGCGAACGGGCACTACGGACCCACCAGGCGTCCAAACCGTTTAGGAAACATCGAGCAACCAGGGAATTTCAGCTCCCGACTCAGCCCAAACGCCAGGGGACATTCTTACCCTATACTGCGCCCTTCGTTAATCGACGGTATGGCAATGCGGTGAATCATTGTCCGGAGAAAAGAATGAGCCCAGCACACATCTTTCGCATCGTGGGAACCGTGGCCCTGACCATCGGTATGGCCTGCAGTAATGCCATAGCGCAAGCATCCAGCGACGAGCGAGAGTTCTTTGACGGCATCGAAGCACGCAATGTGGGCCCATTTCGCGGCGGGCGAGCCACGGTAGCCGTAGGCGTATACAACAATCCCCATCGCTATTACATGGGCACCACGGGAGGTATTTGGAGGACCGAGAACGCCGGTGCCAGTTGGTCGCCCCTTTCCGACGAAGACTTTGGGACCGCAGCCGTTGGGGCCATCGCCGTGGCACCCTCGGACCCCAATGTCATCGTGGTGGGCATGGGCGAGTCACCCTTTCGAAATATCGCCTCTTCCCAGGGAGACGGGCTTTATAAGTCCACTGATGGCGGCAAGCACTGGTCGCATCTGGGCTTCGACCAGGTCCGTCAGTTCGGCGAAATCCGCATCCACCCACACAACCCCGACGTGATCTGGGTGGCCGCCCAGGGCAATACCTACGCCTCCCAGGACGATGATGCTGGAGTTTTTAAATCCACCGATGGTGGCGCTAGCTGGCGTCGCGTACTCAGTCCAGAGAATGGGACCACCGGTGCCGTCGATCTCGCGCTGGACATGCACAATCCGAGGATTCTCTACGCCGCCCTCTGGGACAACCAGCGCACGCCCTGGGCTCTGCGATCGGGCGGTGCTGGCAGCGGTATCTGGCGTTCTCGCGATGGCGGTGAAAACTGGGAACGTCTGACTGAGGATCTGCCGGAAATCATGGGCAAAATCGGTGTTGCGGCCTCTCCGGCCAAACCCGGCCGGGTCTGGGCCATCGTGGAGGCCGACAGCGACGAGGCCGGCCTGTATCGCTCCGACGACGGCGGTGATAGCTGGACGCTCATCAACAAGGACCGCGTGCTCCACGCCCGCTCCTGGTACTACATGCACGTGTTTGCAGACCCCAACGACGCCAATACGGTATACGTCCTGAACGCCCCCTTCCTCAAATCTATCGATGGCGGCAAGAGCTTCAGTCCCCTCGCTACCCCCCATGGGGACAATCACTATCTGTGGATCAATCCGGAGAATTCCGATTGGATGATCAATGCCAACGATGGTGGCGCAAATGTTTCCTTCGATGGCGGAGCGACCTGGTCACGACAGGACAACCAGCCGACGGCCCAGTTTTATCGCGTCAACACAGATAACGCTTTTGAATACCGCATCTACGGCGGCCAACAAGATAACTCCACGGTAGCCATCAAGAGCCGCTCTCGCGATGGCACCATCGGACGCGATGATTGGGAAATCCACGGTGGCTGCGAGAGCGCTTATGTAGCCATGGATCCGAATGATCCGCGCTACACCTACGCCGGTTGCTATCTGGGTCTTATCGACGAATTCGATACGGAAACGCGAACCAGCCGCTCCATCAAGGTCTACGAAGAAACAGGCCTTGGTCGTTTGACCCGAGACGCTCGCTACCGCTTCAACTGGAATGCGCCGATCCACGTCTCCCTGCACGACCCCAAAGTCATCTATCACGGCGCGAATGTGTTGTTGAAGTCCACAAACCGTGGTTACGACTGGAGCGAAGTCAGCCCCGATCTCACCCGCGATGAAGACGATAAGCAGGGTAAAGGGTCAGGCCCCTTTACCAATGAGAACATCGAGCAATACAACACCATCTTTGCCTTCGCTGAGAGCCCCCACGATGCAGACACGCTGTGGGTCGGCAGCGACGACGGCCTGCTTCACATTACGCGCGATGGTGGTGAAAGCTGGGATGAAGTAACTCCAAAGGGTGTTGATCGCGCCCTCATCAACAGCATCGAAGTATCGCCCCACGACCCCGCAACGGCTTACGTGGTGGCCATGAAATACAAAGAAGGCGATCAGCGGCCCTATGTTTTCAAGACCAGCAACTACGGTCGCAGTTGGCGCTCCGTGAGTGATGGACTGCCGCAGGACCACTTCGCCCGGGTTGTTCGAGAAGACCCGCAGCGAGAGGGCCTGTTGTTCGCCGGCATGGAACGGGGTCTGTTCTTGTCTTTTGATGGCGGGAAAAGCTGGCGGGCGTTTCAGGGAAGCTTACCTATCGTCCCCATCACTGATCTGATGTTGAGACGCCAGGATCTTGTTTTGGCCACCCAGGGTCGCGCCTTCTGGGTGATCGACGATATTTCTCCCCTGCGGCAATACCAGGAAGCCCAGGAAGCCGAACCCCTGGCGCTTTACAAGCCGATGGATGCTTATCGCCTTACGCCAACAAATGGGCGATCTTCCGGTGGTGAAAGCGTGGCACCCAGTGCACCGGGCGGTGCGGTGATTTACTACAGCCTGGCGGATGAGCTGGATCTCGAGGAAGACACCCTGACCCTGGAAATCATCAACAGCGACGGCGTCATCGTGAGAACTGTGCAAAGCGATGAAACGGTGGGATTGGAAGGCGACGATAGCGCTCTGCCAGCGCAGGCCGGGATCAACCGTTTCGTTTGGAATCTGCGCAGTGACAGTGCTGCAACACTCGACTACGACGTGGTTTTCGGAGCCGGAGACGATAAGGCTATCGCCGGTTATCACCTTGCCCCCGGCCGCTACTCCCTACGCATGGAGTTGAGTGATCGGGTGATCGCCGAAAGCGAGATCAACATCCGCTGGGACCCCATCAACAGCTACGATGAGTCTGCCATCGCAGAACAACAGGCCTTTCTCGCCGAAAACTTCCGTATGATCGACGCCCTCTATCGACGGGTAGGGAGTCTCCAATCCATCGTCAAGCAAGTGGAACTGCGCAAAGCTCTGGCGGACGAAGCCGATGATGAGCTGGTGAGCGAAGCCGCCCGAGCCCTCCTCACCACACTGGAAACCTGGCAACACAGCGTCTCCACACCGCAGCGAAAAACCTTCCAGGACGTACTCAACTTCCACCCCCGCATCGATACGTTCCTGATCAATGTGTACCAGCAGGCGGATAGCGCTGTTTTGGGGCTTACCAGCGGCCAAAGACGTCGTCTGGACGATCTTCGACCCGAATGGCAGGCCGCCATAGACGCCTGGGATGAGCTGATCGAGAAGGAGGTGCCCGCCTTTAATGCTCTGGCAGGCCCCGCCGTGGCCGTGCCTTCTTGGCAATAAGCAGGGAGAGACAAATGCTTAAATCACCGCCCCGCGGAGAGTCGAGCTTGAGTCCGTCACTGAATGCTTCCCCCCACGGGAAGTTGACTGGGGACGTAAGCAGGAATGGATCTGGGAAAATCTGGATCCGACAGCGTTCTTAGAAAGCGCTCAATATCCCCGAAATCATCTTCCCCAAGGGTGACTTCCAGGTCGCCTCGGTCTTCATACAGGCTGATGGCTCCACGAAGTCTTGGAACCGAGCCGTCGTGCATATAGGGCGCGGTGAGTTCCACATTTCGAAGGCTGGGTGTACGTACGGCAATTTTGTCGCGTTGAACAATTCGCGTCTGATCGTTCATGTTATCTGACAACATGGGGCCGGAATGACAATCCGCGCAACCACCATTGATGAACTTGTTCAAACCCGTGACTTCCCCCGGCGAAAGCGCGTCTTCCTCACCTTCCAGGAATCGGTCAAATCGTGTGGGCCGCGTAATGAGTGTTCGCTGATACGTAGCCAGAGCTTTCGCAAGATTGCGTTCGTTAATGGGTTCGTCCTCGTCAAAAGCAGCAGAGAACAATTCTTGGTATTCCGGTATGAGGGACAAGCGCGTAAGCACCTCGTCGAAAATCTCGTCTTCGAGGAAATCGGTACTACGCATTTCGATTACGTTCTTGATGGGCTGGAGGGCCTGGTCTTCGAGGGTGGGCGCTCTTAGGTCCCAGAAGTATCCACCAGATACAAACTCGGCGTTCGCCTCAGTGCTTTCAAGCCCTGTAAAAGCCACGTTAAGTACACTTGGCGCGTGAAAGGGCGTCATCAGATCGCCCTGGCGATTGGGACCAAGGCCCTCCCCATCAACGCCAACGGATTTCGCGCGTCCATCCGCCCAGCCCTGATCAGGGTGATGACAGGTGGCACATGCAACGTTCATGCGTCCAGATAGGATCGGATCCCAGAACAAAAACTCACCCAGCACACGCTTCTCTTCACTGAACTCGTTCTCGGAAGGGAAAACCGGGTCGCTGGGTATAGGTGTAAAGAACGAGGTGTACGGAGCCTCTGGGGTCCCTCCCCCAGCGCCTCCACCGTCTTCGCAACCTACCGCGGTAAAAGCGAAAATAACCGTGACAAGAACAACTCCCTTAAACATTGCGCACTCCAATCAAAATGGGATGTGCAACATTGATGAACTTTTACGGGGATAGTTGCCTAAGTTTCGCGGACCGAGAGCAAACTTCATGAACCGTCCTGGAATACCTATGAGTCGTCACCCTAAGTTGGACGCGTTCCTCACCTCCCCCGAGGCGCTACGCCTATCGGCGCTCTGTCTGACATTTATCGCCGTCGATCAACTGAACGACCCCTTAGTGGGAGCGACGCTCTATGAAGAGTTGGGTTACTGGTTTGCTCGCGTGGCCGCGTTGGTCCTCGGCATGATCTTGACGATTTGGATCGTTTCATTCCTTCCGTCGGAGCGTTGGAACCGACCCGCCTGGCTGCGGCCTATAGTGCTCGTTACCAGTATCGGGGTCGTGCCCCTCGTCTGCGTTGAAGCCTTACTGGAACCGCATTTACCCATACGACCCGAATTTGTGGACGACGACCTTCGGGCTGTCTCCCCTGTTCTCGCGTTCGTGGCGGAGTACTTCACGATGATGACCATACTGCTGCCTACCCATTACCTTCTCTGGCTACTCATCGAGAGTAAAGTCTCAAAGGCCACTTCAGAAACAAGCACACCCATTACAACCACCAAGCATCGCCCAATTCCACCATTTCTCCAGCGGACAAGCGCGACCACCGCAGAGGAGGTATTGGCGCTCAAAGCAGAGGAACACTATGTGAAGGTACACACGGACCGGGGCGAAGAACTGGTTCACTACCGCTTTAGTGAGGCAATGGAAGAGATGCCCAAGGATCTCGGGCTACAGGTGCATCGCTCGTGGTGGGTTTCGGAAAACGCCGTGTCTTTCGCAGCGCGAGGCAGCCGCCGGTGGCAGGTAGAGTTAACGACAGGCTTGAGAGTGCCTATCAGCGACAGTTTCGTGGGCGTCGTAAGAGAGCGAGGTCTACTCAATCGAAGAGCGACTCAGGAGGGACAGGCAACAGTTGCCTAGAAGCGAGCTGGTCCAGGTGTCAGAGCCCTGAATCCGTGTCGAAGTGCCGAGACAAGTACCAAGAGAATGCCGAGCCAAGCGCCAAGAAAGTGCCAAGCCAACTATAAAGAAAGGACTCGAAGAAAATGGTCGGGCTAGCAGGATTTGAACCTACGACCCCTTCACCCCCAGTGAAGTGCGCTACCAGACTGCGCTATAGCCCGACGATTGTGTTACCTGGCCGCCCGTGAGGGGCTGACCGAGGCGCGCATTATACGCGAGCCGCTGGCGGTTACAACGCGGGAAATTGGCGTGGGAAAACCGGCGGATACGGGCCCACCGACATCATTTACCGGGCTTCAAGAGCTCCAGCAATTCTTCCAGATCTTCAATGGTTTCTTTGATCACCGCAGTGATCTGCGTGGGATGTACACTCTTGCCTTTCTCGTCGGTCATCCGCTGTCGAGCGCCACCGATGGTGTAACCCTCGTCGTAGAGGAGTGCGCGAATCTGGCGAATCGTCAGGACGTCTTCCCGCTGGTAGTAGCGGCGGTTACCGCGGCGCTTTACCGGCTTGAGTTGGGGAAATTCCTGCTCCCAATAACGCAGCACATGCGGTTTTACGGCACAGAGTTCGCTGACCTCACCAATGGTGAAATAGCGTTTGCCGGGAATCGCAGGCAGTTCGTTATTGTGGCTCGGTTCCAGCATACGCCTCTACTCTGGCTTTCAACTTCTGACCTGGCCGAAAGGTTACCACCCGACGAGCTGAAATCGGTATTTCCTCTCCCGTTTTTGGGTTACGCCCAGGCCGTTGATTCTTATCCCGGAGGTCGAAATTGCCGAAGCCGGATAGCTTAACCTGCTCGTTGTTTTCGAGGCATACGCGAATCTCCTCGAAAAACAATTCGACAATTTCTTTGGCTTCCCGTTTGTTGAGACCGAGTTCCTCAAACAAGCGTTCCGCCATTTCCGATTTGGTTAGCGCTCCCATGCCTACCCATCCCGGTTACCGTTTCACGGCCGGACCCGGGATTGCCGAATCACTTAGCCGCGGAGTTCTGCTTTGTAGTTTTCCTTCAACGAATCAATAACTTGCTGAACACATTTATTGATTTCGTCATCATCAAGAGTGCGCTCTTGATCCTGGAAAGTCAAACCTAAAGCCAGGCTTTTTCTATTAGGATCAATGCCTTTGCCCTTATAAACATCAAAAAGCGTTAACTCCGTCACGTAACTTCCCGCAGCGGCACGAGCTGTCGCAAGAAG
>DIYG01000116.1 GCA_002428935.1 Halieaceae bacterium UBA6060 | reverse complement strand
AGGGCGAAATCGCTCTGATCAACGTTACCGGCGGCGGGCGCCGCCGCTCCCTCCTGGTCAAGCTGCAGGATGGAACAGGGTTTGCGACTCTGCGTTTTTTTCACTTCAGCCAGGCGCAGAAAAACGCCCTTCAACGGGGCGACCGGCTCCGCTGCTTCGGTACCGTTCGGCGCCGACCAGGACAGCAGGCGGAAATGATTCACCCCGAGTACCGACGGGCAGGTGCTTCGGAGCAAAACGAGGAAAACCTCACCCCCATCTACCCAAGCACGGAGGGAATCTCCCAAAGCCAATGGCGAAAGCTGACGAAGCAGGCATTGCTTCTGCTGGAGAAGAGCCCTGCGGAAGAACTCTTACCTCCGCGCACGACCTCCACGGATCTCTCATCGGCCATTCGGTTTCTCCACAGGCCGACTCCCGATGCGGATCAACAAACCCTTCGCGAAGGCCGTCATCCCGCGCAACTGCGCCTGGCCCTTGAAGAGCTCGTTGCGCACCAACTGTCCATGCGAGAACTGCGCTCCCAGCAACGGGATCGCGCGGCACCGGTTTTGACCGACGAGCAGGACGCCCTGAGCAGCTTCCTCGCCGATCTGCCTTTCACACCCACGGGCGCACAGCGGCGGGTTATCGATGAACTGCGGCACGACCTGGGGAAGGCAAAACCCATGTTGAGACTGGTTCAGGGCGATGTGGGCTCGGGGAAAACCCTGGTCGCTGCCGCCGCCGCCCTTATCGCCATGGCCAGTAGCTATCAGGTTGCGGTTATGGCGCCCACGGAACTCCTGGCGGAGCAGCATCGACGGAATTTTGAAGCCTGGTTCAACAAGCTGGGCATCTCCGTAGTCTGGTTGGCGGGGAGCGTAAAAGGACGTAAGCGTGAAGCGACCTTAAGCGCCATCAATTCGGGCGATGCCAACCTGGTGATCGGTACCCATGCGTTGTTTCAGGACGGCGTGGAGTTCCATCGCCTGGGTCTGGTGATCGTCGATGAGCAACACCGTTTTGGCGTTCACCAGCGCCTGGCATTGTCGGAAAAAAGCGGTGACAACAGCCGTGCCCATCAGCTCATCATGACCGCCACGCCGATTCCCCGCACCCTGTCCATGGTGGCCTACGCGGACCTGGACTGCTCCATCATCGATGAACTCCCACCCGGCCGCCAACCCGTGGGTACCGTGTTGATCGACAGCCAGCGCAGGGCTGAGGTGCTGGAGCGCGTGGCCCACGCCTGCCGTGAGGGTCGCCAGGTGTATTGGGTCTGCACCCTTATCGAAGAGAGCGATGCCTTGCAGGCACAGGCGGCCCAAAGTACCTATGAAGAGCTGTGTCAAACCCTCCCAGACCTATCGGTGGCCCTGGTCCATGGACGTATGAAGACCCAGGAAAAAGACGCGGTTATGAGCGCCTTCAAGGCCGGGGATCATCAGCTACTGGTAGCGACCACCGTCATCGAGGTCGGTGTTGACGTGCCGAACGCCACTTTGATGATTATCGAAAACCCGGAACGCCTGGGCCTGGCGCAACTTCATCAATTGCGCGGCCGGGTAGGGCGAGGCAGAGCGGCCAGTCACTGTGTGCTGCTCTATCAGTCGCCTTTGGGCCAACAGTCTCGTGCGCGCCTGCAAGTGATGCGGGAGAGCAACGACGGTTTTTACATCGCCGAAGAAGATCTGCGTCAACGCGGCCCGGGCGAAGTTCTCGGTACCCGGCAAACAGGCTTGTTGGAATTTCGCATCGCCCGGCTGCCAGAGCACGATGGTCTTCTGGATGAAGTGCACGCACTGGCGGATCAACTCCAGGGCGAACACCCCCAGGCGGTTCAGCCCCTCATCCGCCGCTGGACCGGTGATCGACAGGCCTTTGCCGGCGTCTAAGACAAGATCGGTGGAAGCTGCTTTTGTAGGCTGATTTTGTCCTTCGTCGCGTCACCGGTCAGGGCGAAGCCCAGCAGATCACCCGCCCCATTGCGAAACTCACCGCGCACGCTCAAAGCGTCTTCGGTGAAAGTCCACTCGCCGTCGGCGTCCCGGGCCGGTGGGGCGACCACCGTTGGGCAGGCCGGAGTTTTTATGGTAACGGGCATCGCCGGATAGGTGACGGGCGTAGACTCGCCGGCCAAGGTTTTCCCCAGAGCCCTGGCGGCCGCCATGAGCGGCGCCACATAGACCAGTACGTGGCCCTCGACTTCGGCACAGTCCCCCATGGCATAGACGTTGTCCGCGCTCGTTTTCAGCAGCCGATCCGCGACGATGCCCCGATTGGTTTGCAAACCCGCGCTCTCAGCCAGATCAAGGCGTGGGCGTACCCCCACGGCGGACACCACAATATCGGCCTCCAACTGCTGCCCATCACTCAGAGTTACCAAAACCTTATCTTGCTCACCGGTGGTCGGGTAATTGACTTCCGTTACCAGGGGACCAAAGTGAAACCGGGCTCCCTTTGCCTCTAGACCCGCCTGTACCGCGCGCCCGCAGGGCTCCGGAAGCAGGGTGGGCAGACAGTAAGCCATGGGGTCGATGACATCGATCTCATAACCGCCGTTGAGCAAGTCGTTACTGAACTCACAGCCTATGAGACCGGCGCCAATAATCGCCACGCGTTTCACGGACAGACGGCTCATGGCCTTGCGAAACTCGTCGTAGTCCATCAGATCATTGACCGAGTAGACCCGGTCTAAGGCGTCACCGCCCAGGGGAGGCTGAATCACGCTAGCGCCCGTAGCAAGCACCAGATCCCGGTAGGGCACCTCTTGTTCCCGCTCCGCTACCTGCAATACCTTCCGCGCCGTATCGATATTCAAAACGCGCGTCATGGTCCAGACCTCCGCATTGAGGTTCGCCGCCATGGTGGTCGCATCGTTCTGAGTCAGGGCATCCGCGTCCGTAACTTTTGTATAGCCCGTGGACAACATGGGTTTAGAGTAGGCACGACCGTCATCCTCTGTGATCAGTAGCAGTGGTGATTCGGCGTCATGCTTGCGAAACTCCCGGGCCAAACCATAACCCGCCAGTCCCGTGCCGATAATGACCACGGGAGCCGGTGGAGACGCCTCGGACACAGCGTCATCGGCGGCGGTCTCGTCGGCCGGTTCTTCGAGGAGTTCGAAGTCCTCTTTCCCCACGCCGCAGTCGGGACACAGCCAATCCTCGGGCACATCCTCCCAGCGGGTTCCCGGAGCAATACCGTCATCCGGCCAGCCTTTGGCTTCGTCGTAAATCAGGCCACAGACGATACATTCCCACTTGCGCATGCCCAGCGTTCTCCCTGGTGTGTTACAGATTTTTGCGGCCGGCAAGGTTAGCACGCAGCATCCCCATGGGGGGCAAAGGATTCGCGACCGTCCGGCGAGTGTCTTGCACCCATCGACAACATCGCGCATCCTCGCGCTCCTTTCCGGCAAGAAGCACCATGAGCGCCGAGGCAAGCATCAGCGATAACTCCCTTTCGCCTTCTGCTCCCCCAGGGGCGGGAACACCCGGTGCGCGCGATCCGCTCCGCGACCACGGACATGCCCACCCTGTCTCTGCCCGGCCACGCCGCCAACCTCATTGGCAGCGGGAAGATCAAGTTCAGGGGCCCCTATTAGCCGAAGCGCGTAGTTGGCTCCTCGATGATGGCTCCCTGACTCAACACCTCATAAACACAGGGCGCTCATTTTCCGTGGAGCGCTGGGAGCAGGGCTGGGCGGCTCCGGCGTTAGCCGAGCGACAGTTATTGGGCATGGGTCATCGGGAGCGGGCCATGATTCGTCAGGTCATTCTGCGCCTGGACGATGAACCCGTGGTCTTTGCCCGTTCCGTGTTCCCCGTTAGCTCCCTGGTAGGACCTTTGCTGCGTCTGCGCCGCCTGGCCAATCAGAGTCTGGGAGCATTCCTGTTTGCACGAACGGATATGCGCCGCAGTCCCTTTGAACTCGCGCTCCTCCGGGGAGACAGCCCTTACCTACCCGAGACCTTTTGGCAGAAAGACCCTGCTTGGGCTCGCCGTTCCTGTTTCCAGGCCGCAGGTAAATCCTTGCTCGTCAGCGAGGTGTTTCTTAGGGGTTTCCCCCGCTGGAAATCCTCCATGCCCCTGCACCGCTCCCGGCGCGGGCAGGTCAGCGCTACAATAGGCCGCTGATCCGGCGACCAAGACCTTCATGAGCACCACCGTTTCACCACCTACAACCGATACAAGCAAGGTTTCCGCACTCCTTCGACTCATCCGCTGGGATCGCCCCATCGGTAGCTTGCTGCTCCTGTGGCCCGTGCTCTGGGGCCTTTGGATCGCCGCCGAGGGGCTGCCGGATACGGACCTGTTGATCATTTTTTGCGTGGGCACCGTGCTGATGCGCTCCGCCGGCTGCATCATCAACGACCTGGCCGACCGCAACTTCGATGGCAGCGTGACCCGCACGCGGACCCGCCCGCTGGTTACCGGCGATGTCACCGTGCCGGAGGCTCTGGCGTTCTTTTTTGTGCTCTGCCTGCTGGCCTTTGGTCTGGTGCTGATGACCAACCTCATGACCGTGCTCCTATCGATCCCAGCACTGCTGCTGGCATCGTCTTATCCGCTCATGAAACGCTATACCCATCTGCCTCAGGTGGTCCTGGGTTTAGCTTTTTCCTGGTCGATCCCCATGGCGTTCGCGGCCCAGCGGGCCGAACTACCCTCAGCTCTGTGGCTGCTGTTTACGGGGAATCTGCTCTGGACCGTGGTCTACGATACGAAGTATGCGATGGTAGATCGAGCCGATGATCTGGAAATCGGCGTGAAGAGTACTGCCATCCTATTTGGGGAGTCCGATCGCAGCCTTATCGCCGTATTACAGGTACTGTGCCTCACAGCCCTGGCCCTTGCGGGTCGTCAGTTCAACCTCCAGTGGCCGTTTTATCTGTCCCTGTTGGTGGCTGCGGGTCTGTTTGGCTATCACCTGTATCTTATTCGCCATCGCGATGAGGCCGCATGCTTTCGCGCATTCAAGCACAACAGCTGGGTGGGATTCTCCATTTTCCTGGGCATCGCCGCCAGCTACGCCTTACCCGCCTAGAGAGGCACCGCCAACCGTGAGCCTCAGTTTAGAGGTGCTGCGCTCCGTCTCTGCCGTCGATGCCGAGGCCTGGAATCGCTTACGGCCCAACGACTATCCATTTTTACGTCACGACTTTCTCCTGGGCCTGGAGCAAGCCCAGTGCACCACCGAGGCCTCGGGCTGGGATCCCGCCCATCTGAGACTCTGCGAGGGTGAACGAACCCTGGCCATCCTGCCGGCGTTTCTAAAAAGCCACTCCTACGGCGAGTACGTTTTTGATTGGGCCTGGGCCGATGCCTGGCAACGTATGGGGCTGCGCTACTATCCGAAGCTGGTTACGGCCATTCCCTTCACTCCCGCCACGGGCCCACGTCTCCTTTACGATCCGGACCTCGCGCCGGGCCCCCTGTGGGCAACCTTATACGAGCAGATGCCCACCCTGGCTGAGAAGCTAGGTATCTCTTCCTGGCATGTACTGTTTCCCGATGAGGGCGCCAACGAAAGCCTCGCCACCGCAGGTATGCACACTCGCGAACAAGTACAGTTCCATTGGTTTAACCGTGGCTACAGCAGTTTTGACGAGTTTTTAGACAGCTTTGTCAGTCGCAAACGCAAGTCCCTGCGCCGGGAACGACGCCGGGTTGAAGAACAAGGCCTGCGCCTGCGCATGCGCGACGGTTCAGAACTGGAAGAGGAAGACTGGGCGCAGTTTCACCGTTTCTATCAAATGACCTACGCCAAGCGATCTGGGCACGGCGGCTATCTAACCCGAGAGTTTTTTCTCGAAGTAGCACCAAAGCTCGGTAAACAGGTTCTCCTGGCCATGGCTGAGGACGCAGACCAGGCGGTAGCAGGAGCCCTGTACTTCCGCGACCAAGATACCCTGTACGGTCGCTATTGGGGTTGTATTCGGGAGTACGACTGCCTGCACTTCGAAACCTGCTACTACCAGGGCATCGAATACTGCATTCGTGAAGGTCTGCAACGCTTCGATCCCGGGGCCCAGGGCGAGCACAAGATTCAGCGCGGCTTCGAGCCCACGATCACCCGCTCAAACCATTGGATCGCCGAGACCGAACTCGACCGGGCCATCGGAGACTTCACCCGCCAGGAGCAGGCGCACATAGAGCAGTATCAGCGCGATGCTCGTGCCCTTTTGCCGTTCAAGGACTCGGCTTAGCACCTACGCGAAAGGACAACAGCCGGTTATTGGCGGGCATGGCGATATCGGCCTCCAGGCCGTAGCCAGCCCCCTCCGCGAGTTCTCGCACCCATTCGAAATCGCGAATTCCACTACGCCCATC
>DIYG01000052.1 GCA_002428935.1 Halieaceae bacterium UBA6060 | reverse complement strand
CGGATGACGCGATGATTCCCAGAGCGGCCACCTGCAAAAAGCCACTGGAAACCATCGCAAGCTTCATCGAAGCGTGATCGCCTCAATGGGATGACTATTCCTCAACGTACTCAAGAATATCCCCAGGCTGACACTCCACAGTTCACAGATTCGATTACGCGAGTCAGCAAGCCCAGGCAAAAACGCTGAGCCCTAGAGGCCACCTTCAGTAAACCAACGGCAATTGCTCTTCACCAGTAGCATCAGCGGTAAAGCCAGTGTTTCAGGAGCAGCGTGACGCGGGGCATAATCAGGTAGGTCATGAGTAGCACCTGGCAGAGCACCGCGACAAACATTCGCAGCAACAGAGGCCAACGCTCGAGGAAGGGCATGATAAACAGCTGGATCAGCAGTACGAGCGTGAAGACCACGACAACAAGCACCGCAGCCATTTTGTGCGGCGACGGGTGCGCGGCGGGAAGTTCCGGCAGGCTGAACCAGAACTCAAGGCCCGTGGCCTTTCGCACCTGTGTCGGACCATCGACGATCCCCTGGAGACTGTCTAGCCAGCGACGACGAACCTCCGAGTCTTCCCAAGCTTGGGCGTGCTCATAGCTGTCGAAGCGAAAAATCGTTACGTAGTCCCGCTGCCCAGCCACGGGACGAATCACGTTGACCCCCATATGACCGGGAAAGAGTAGAGCCTCCGCAGTAATGCCGCGAATCCACTCCTCGTAGGCACCCTCTCGTCCCTCAGCCACCGTGCGCTCGATGGCGATAGTGACCGGCCCGCTCTCTTCGCTCACGGCGTCAGGATAAGCCTCCAGCCATATCAAGAGCCAGATCCTCAATCATGTCTTCCTGTCCACCCACGGTGTTACGACGGCCAAGTTCCACGAGGATGTCGCGACTGGAAACGCCGTACTTCTCGGCGCTGCGTTTAGCAAAAAGAAGGAAGCTAGAGTACACACCAGCGTAGCCCAGGGTTAGGGCGTCGCGGTCTACGCGCACCTGCTGATCCATCAGGGGCACGATGAGGTCTTCCGCGATGTCCATGGCCTTGTAGAGATCGACACCAGTTTCAATACCCATGCGATCGCAGACCGCGAGAAACACCTCCAGGGGGGTATTACCCGCGCCCGCGCCAAGACCAGCAAAGGAACCGTCGATACGATTGGCCCCCGCGGCGACCGCAGCAATGCTGTTAGCCACACCCATGGCAAGATTATGGTGGCCATGAAAGCCCAGATCCGTCCCGGGATCCAGGTGTTCCCGGGCCAGGGAAATACGGGCCGTGACGTCATCGGGGAGCATGTAACCTGCGGAATCCGTGATGTAAACGCAGTTGGCCCCGAAGTCCTCCATCATCTTGAGCTGATCCAAAAGCGGCTCGGGCTCAAGCATGTGGGACATCATTAGAAAACCGACGGTATCGAGACCATCGATTTTTCCCGCCATGGTCAGATGCTGTTCCGACACATCTGCTTCGGAGCAGTGAGTGGCAACACGAATAGTGGAAACACCACAGTCCAAAGCCATCTTCAGGTGGTCCACGGTCCCGATGCCTGGCAGCAGCAACGCAGACACCTTGCAGTGCTTCATTTCCTTACACACGGCAGAAAGGTATTCCTCATCGGATGCAGCAGGGAATCCATAGTTAACCGAAGCACCGCCGAGACCATCACCATGGGTGACCTCGATAAGAGGTACCTTGGCATCGTCCATGGCCTTGGCTACCCGCACCATCTCCTCCACCGTAATGAGGTGGCGCTTGGGGTGCATGCCATCACGAAGGCACATATCGTGAACGGTTACTTTTTTTCCGGAGAGATCCATTTTCATTTACCTGTTTGTCATAGACGTTGGTCGATCAGGCCGCGACGGGCGTGAAATTGCCGGAGAGTATCTCCCGGGCGTACATCTCCGCTGCGCGAAGACCGGCAGCGGTCATAATGTCGAGGTTGCCGGCGTACTTGGGCAAAAAGTCCCCAAGACCTTCAACTTCCATGTACATGGACACGCGCTTGCCATCGAAAACCGGGCCATTCTTTAACTTGTAGCCGGGAACGTACTGCTGCACTTCTTCGACCGTTGCTCGAACGGAAGCTTCAATGGCGTCCTGATTAGGCTCGTCCACGGTCAGACAGTGGACCGTGTCGCGCATGATGAGTGGTGGCTCTGCAGGGTTGATAATAATGATGGCCTTGCCGTCATCCACCTTAGCCACTTCTCTGATAGCTCGGGCTGTGGTGCGAGTGAACTCATCAATGTTTTTGCGCGTGCCGGGCCCTGCGCTGCGAGAGCTAACCGTAGCGATAATCTCGCCATAGCTGACCGGCTGCACGCGGCTCACCGCCGCCACCATGGGAATCGTTGCCTGGCCCCCGCAGGTCACCATATTGACGTTCATCACTTTTGCATCGACGGCCTCGGCAAGATTGACCGGTGGTACGCAGAAAGGCCCGATCGCCGCCGGCGTCAGGTCGATCATGATCGCGCCGCGACGGGTGACCTTGCGACTATTCTCTTCATGCACATAGGCTGACGTCGCGTCAAAGCAGAGCTGAATCTCGTCCTCCGCCATATACTCGAGCATGCCGTCCACACCATCGGAGGTAGTTTTAATACCCATATCTCTGGCCCTGGCCAGGCCCGGTGATTCGGAATCCACACCGATCATCCAGACCGGTTCCACCACGTCGCTGCGCATGGCCTTCATGAGCAGGTCCGTACCGATGTTTCCTGGGCCGATGATGGCCGCTTTAATTTTCTTGCTCATCGCATCGATTCTCAGACAAATTGACAGGAACAGGTGCCGAGACCGCCAATCTCCAAATGGAGCCTGTCACCGGCAACTACGGGAATCAGGGGCGCTAGGGATCCAGACAGGATCACCTCCCCAGCGAGAAAGGGAATGCCAAAACTACCGAGCGTGTTTGCCAACCAGGCCACGGCAGTCAAGGGATTCCCCTGCACGGCCCGACCATATCCCTCAGAGTTGAAGTCCCCGTTCTTGGTGATGGTCATGTGCAGGGTGGGAAGATCGAGATCCCGCGGATCCACTGCCGTATCGCCGAGCACGTAGACACCGCAAGAAGCGTTATCTGCCACCGTATCCTCGATCTTGATACGCCAATCCTCAATTCGCGAATCCACAATCTCGAAGCAGGGCATGATCACCTCGGTGGCATCCAGCACATCTGCCTCCGTGATCCCCGGTCCCTTGAGATCGGACTTAAGGCGGAAGGCAATCTCACCCTCGGCTCGGGGCGAAATGAGGTTGCCAGCGATGGGAATGTCACCGCCGTTGGGGGCCTCCATGGCATCGGTGAGGAAACCGAAATCCGGCTGATGAACATTGAGCATCTCCTGCACGGGTTTGCTCGTCACGCCAATCTTCTTGCCCACAACGACTTCCCCATCGCGCTCAAGGCGCAATCGCAGCATGGCCTGACTGATGTGATAGGCGTCCTCAATGAGGATCGGGATGTCCCGCGCGGTGAGGGGTTGCACTGCTACGCCGCAGCGCAGGGCTTCGTACAGTTCCAGCCCCAAGGCCGCAATCATCTCGTCATTCATGAGCTAGCTTCCTTCTGCTTTCTTTAACTCGTTGGCCGGATAAAGTTTTTGGGATAGGCGCGCGACCAGGCGTCAGTCTCACGGACCTTGTCAAACCAATGTCGGAGATCGCCATGGACTTCGTCGATTTCCGCATCATAGGCCTGGGCAACACCGAAACGAGCGGCCAGGGCGCAGCCCTCCAGCGTCAGAGGCAGCACGGGCTTCCAGTTCTGCTCCAACCGTTCCTGGCAGGCCCGCCAGGACTTGAAGCTCCGCTCGATCAATTCTTCATCCCGCTCACCTTCAGATCGGGATCGCCGCTCAAAGACAATATCGCGTAGCGCCGGCCCCACGTGGCGGTCGGAATACAGGGCCCATTGGCGGCTGTTGGCCTGGGCCCGGGCATCTCCGCGGAGTAACCTGCCACCCGCCAACTGATCAAGATATTCCACGATAACTGCGGAATCCCAGAGCACCGTGTCTCCATCAACCAATACCGGTACAGACCCTGTGGGACTCAGCTCACGTACCTGGGGGTAGGGATTCCCCGCCTCGCTGGCAACGAGCTCGCAAGGGATTTCCAAGGTCTCCAGGGCCAGGCGAACCTTCCAGCAGAAAGGGCAGTCAGTACGTTCGTAGAGGATCACGAAGACTGATCCATGTGCGCCTGAATCTTGGGCCAGGCCCGTTCACCGCGAGCCTGGAGATCCTCCAAAACCTCGACGGGAAAGTCATCGGCAATAGCCTGCTCGTAGGACGGACGACGGCAGACCCGGTCATACCAGTTCTGCACCCGTTCACAGCCGTTCATGAGACCACCCCATTGAAACTGATAGAGGGTCTGGAAATACGGAGCCAGGCAGGCGTCACCGAGCGTAAAGCCCTCCCCGGCAATCCACGGGCGATCCTTAAGGGTCTCCTCCATACGCAAGACTGTCGTTCGATAGACGCCCACGGCAGCTTTCACATCGGGCGCATCCAGCCCTTGGGCGAGGAGCCGTTTCTGCCGTTCTCGGCGCGGCGCGTCGGGAATGCGATCCATAATGGCGTTGCGCTCATCCTCTGATCGTTCTAGCAGCGCCTGGCGCATGATCATGGGCCACTGAATCGCGCCGCAAGACGGATGGAGCTTCACATCCACGTGTTTCATCCAGTTTCGGACTTCTGCCTTGACCAGCGGATCCCGAGGCATGAGGGCCGGTTCCGGAAACGCGTCATCCAGGTATTCGCAGATCACGCTGGACTCGACGATAGGCACTCCGCGATGTACCAGCGTGGGCACAACACCCTGGGAGTTGAGCTTGAGATAGGCAGGGCGCAGGTTTTCCTTTGCCGCCAGGTTTACATGCACCCCCGTCCAGGACACACCCTTTTCCGCCAGAACAATGCGCACTTTCTGAGCGCAGGGCGACATGGGGTGCGTGTACAGCGTAATGCCGTCGTCGGTCATGGCTTAAAAGACCACGGCGCGGAGTTCACGAAGGTGGTCCACAACGTACTCCAGGCGGTCCGCACCCCAGAACAGTTCGTCCCCGATACAGATACTGGGCACACCGATCAGACCCAGTTCCTGCGCTTCATCCCAGTTTGCATCGAGCCGGCTAGCATAGTCGTTGCTTCCCATGGCGGCGTGAACTGCATCGGCGTCCAGACCAAGGGTTTCACCCAGGCTCAAAAGCAGTGATGCATCTCCGATATCCTTCCCCAGGGCCCATTCATTCCACATGACGAGGCGAATCCAGTCCCTTAGAACACCCTGCTCTTCGGCGACAAAGGACACCAGGGCGGCCTTGGTCGGTTCCGTGGTGAGGGGTGGCGGGTTCATGGGCAAGCCCATCTTTCGAGTGATACGCCGCATATCCTGGCGTGTCAGGGGAACCTTGACCTTCGCGCGCTCCGGTGAAGAACGGCCGGACCAGCCACCCAGGGGACGCCAGCTCAGGCGCACGTTGAATGGCTCCAGGGCCTCAAAGAACGTGCGCGAGGCGATGTAGCAGTAGGGACTGCGAAAGTTGAAAAACAGCTTCAGTTCAATCGGTTCTTGCATGAGAGGTTTTCCAAAAAAAGGCGCGCCGGCAGCACTGCCACCGGACGCGCCAGTCTTGCACCGCGTTAGCGACCCTTGGAACGCATGTTTTGCACCGTGAAGATCTTCACGGGATTCAATTCGGGATCAACCTGGCCTTTGAACTGGCCTGTTGTGCAGTGACCCGCCTGCACATCAACCATGCTAAAGGCGTCATCAATGGCCACACCCGTACCCTTGTTCTTCTCAAGGTGATGATCCGGGTGGGCCTGACCGATGAGCCAGGACTTCCAGAGATCACCCTTTCGGTCATAGATCAGAGTCCGAGGCAGCGTGAAAGTCTGTGCATCAACAAAATGTGTGCGCTTGCTGATCGGGTGGTTGTCGTCCTTGGGGTCAGATTCCAAAACGTACACCTTGCGCAGCTGCCAGGTGATGTTCGGGTAGCAACCACCCTTTCCGCCAAAGTCCACAAACTGGTAGCCGTCGCTCTCGACGAGGTCCGTGGCGAGGTCCATATCATTGTGGTTAAAGAAGGGAAGCATGATGTTCTTCGTACCCTTGTAGGTCCAGTTCATGTCCGAGATCCGGCCGTTATAGCCCTCAAAATCCTCGATCATGATGTCCGCACCCAGGAAAGAGTCCGTGATCTGACCGGAGGACAAGCGCCGAACACGACGCTGAAAGCCCAGGTAAAGCCAGGTGTTATCGCGCTTCAAGTCATCCTCTGCTCGATGGATGAGTAACTGCGTGTTCTTCACATCAAAAGGTTCGAGCACCTGAACATAGATGGCTCGGAACAGCTCAGAGGGGTTGTCTGCAAACTGGGGTACGGGCTCCTGGTTCACGCGGTGCATGTAGTTCAGGAAGTGGAAGTTGAACTTGATAGTCCGCTCCACCTTGCCCGAATCCATGTCGCGGTATCGCCAGTAGAAAGGGTAGATCGCCGCATTGTCACCCCAGTTGTAGCCATACTTGTAATTCCAGGCGAGCTTTTCACCAGCCCGGGGGTCACTCATGTCGGGCTCTTCCGGGAAGGGGCGGCCAGCGACGAAGCCGTTGATCTGTCCCAGCTCATCGCCCAAGGCGACCTGCCCCAACCCCTTACGGGTCGCTTCGACATAATTTGGGTGGAGGTCAAAGGAAGTCGTATCGCCGACCTTCATTTCGAACCAGCCATCCTTAAGCATTTGATATACAGCCGGATCGAGAATTTCAGCGAACTGCTCGACGTTCCCGGAGTTGATGGTCATGCCGGTACTCAGGCCTTCGAAGGTCGGAACAGTGTCCTTGTAGGGGTAGAACGAAGCCTCCACATCCTCAAGCGTCGCCGCTTCAGCAATGAAGGACGATGCTGCGGAAAGCAGCACTGCCGTTGCGAGAGTTTTCTTCAACATTGGTGTATCTCCTGATTCTCTTTCGCTTTAGAAGCGATACCGAAGGGTGACCTGGAATTCATCTTCTTCACTGGCACTGCCGAGCGGGCCGGAGCGAAAGCGACCGAGGGGTTCGATGCCACCCAGACCTACGGAACCAGACTGGAAGGGGTCAGCGTGAGCCGGCGTCGCCGTGAAGGGCGGGAAGGGATTACAGGCCCGGCAATCGTCAAACTCCTGATCACCCATGCCGTCACCAACCTTGATGTTGAAGCCCGCAATAAGCCGCCAGTTGTCGTTAATGAGCCAGTCCACGGACGGCGCAATCGTGCCGGCACCCGCCTCGTAATCCCAGGCCATGATGACCTGAGGGCTGATCGTGTCGGACTTGTACCAGCCCTTTATCAATAGCGTGGCGATGTAGTTGTCTTTCCAGTTCGGAATCCCCACGGGGCCGAGGGCAGCTTGCTCCAACTCGTGATCAAGGAGGTGCTCACCAAAGATCTGACCGGAAATCAGGAAGGCGCGCTTCTTGTTCAGGAAGGGAATAAAGGTATTGCGATCCACACCCAGTACCCAGCGGAACACATCCGAGTCTGAATACAGATCCGCCTCCAAGGTGTTGGCAAATTCCTCTCCCTGCGTATAAGCCGCCTCTACGCGGACCACTGACTTCAAGCTATCCACATACAGGTCAAGGCTACCGCCCAAGAGATCCACCTCCGGGAAATTAATGTCGAAAGCAATGAGGTGATCCCAGTCCGCAACTTCACCGGTGAAGGCGTTGACGGACTCAATGTCACCACGCAGAACCGGCAGCTGCTGGAAGAAGTGGTAGTAGTTCAAGGAAAAGCCCACATCCTTGTAGACCCCCTCTAGCTTTACACCACCCTGAGTGTTGGACAGCTTCCACTCCGGCAAATCCACCTGACGGATACCGATTACATTTGGCGCGAAATCAGCGGCAATCAGGCCCGGGTCATCCAGCCCGATGGCAGCGGCGGGCACAAAGTTCGAGACAGTACAGCCGTTTTCCCAGCAGTTATTCATAGCCCGGAAAAAGCTGCCCGCATCTAGAATGGAGTATGGCGACCCGCCCTGCCCCAGGTTATTCGGCCGGAACTCGTCGAAGTTCCAAACAAACTGCAGGTTTAGATCGTCAAAGGCACCAACCGCACCCCAACGAAACTCCGCGGAAGCGATCCATTGGGGAATACGGATATCCTCCAACTCGTCGTAGATGTTGTGCCGGGCGAAGTCGACGGGGTTGATGATATCCAGTACGCGGAACAAGTCCGTACGGCCCCAGACCACCTGCTGCTTACCGATACGCAGGAACAGTTCAGAGGTGTCGCCGGTAGCAACGCTGCCTTCGATATACAGCTCCCGGATAAAGTCCAGGTGGTCGTTGAAGTCCGGGAAGCGTAGTTCATTCAGATCCCAATCCATGTAGTCCTCCAGACCACATCCTCGGGAATCCGTGTCACAAGGGCGCAGGGGCACGCCGATGGTCACACCGCCCCTGGGGTCATGAAATTCCTCGCCGAGAACAGCCAAGCCGTCATTTGGGTTGGATCCGACGTCGAAGAGGAAGCCCGGAGGTATTGGATTGCCAGCAGCAGCGCCGCCGTTACCAAGGATGGAGAAGCCCCAGGGAGAAGAGCCATCGCCGCCAAAGAGGGCCTGGGCCGTGGTGCTGCCGAAGTTCTCAAAGCTCCGCGGTCCACCGGCCTTTTTGCCAAACTCATCCTCGTTGAGATCGTACACAGCGTCGTAGGTCGCTCGCAGCGTGCCCGAGAGGCGGAAGTTGTTCATGCCCATGCGCTTGCCGAAATCCTTGCTGAATTCGAACTGCGCCGTATTCCGAGACTTGGACAGACCCCGGCCATCGCGGTAGAACGTCGCGTTCTCCACGAAACCGGCGGTGTCCCACCCGGACTCCTGAGCCATTCCCACACCGGAAGCCAGTGCCGCGGATGCGGTACAAACGCCGATAGTCAGGAGCTTTTTTATGTTAGTCATGGACTCTCCCCCTAGTGACTAATGAGCGTGGCCCTCAGGCCACAGTGCTGTGAGCGGGCGTCATCTCGACGTCACCGTCGAGTAGTTCAGCCTGCGTGATGAACTTCGGACGGAAGCGGACGATCCAGGCCGGTACAAGATTGGCTGCGGCCCAGGCGTTTAGGATCAGCATGACGACCAGTAGGAGAGCCGCGTCGGCCTGGAAACGAAGCTCGGAAACGAAGGCCCACATCACCACTCCGCCGATGAGCGCAGTGGCCGTGAAAGCGATGGCTTTACCCGTCGTGGCGATAGCATTGCGAATACCGGTATTCAGATCCCCTGCAGCACGGGCGGTTTCTTCTCGCACGCGATCCATCATGTAAATGGAGTAGTCGATGCCTACGCCGATCCCCACGGCAATGATCGGCACGGTGTTCACATCGATGCCGATGCCTGCGACGCCCATATAGGCGTAGGTGGAAACCGTGCAGAAGGTCATCACCAGGAACATGAGCCAACCCGAATGGAGGGACCAGTAGAACGCCGTAACAAAAAGAAAGATGAGTGCCATGGCTGCGGGGATAATCACGATGTTGCTTTCAAAGGCCGCCTCATTAATCGCCGCCGTTACGCCGATAGGCCCACCCGCGAGGCGCATTTCCAGCCCCTCCACCTGGTTCGCGGGGTCTTCGATCCAACTCTTGGCCATGTGAATAGCCCGGCGTAGGGTCTCGCCCTTATGGTCCTTGTAGAAAAACACCAAGTTCGCTGTCTGATCGTCCGTATCAACGAACTCCTTGAGAGCGCCAGGGATTGGACTGGAAGCCATAAAGGCAAACATGAGTCCGCCGACATAGCTGGCCTCGTCGGGAATTACGGCCCAACGGGGATCATCGTTGTGGAGAATCTGGTTAACCTGCTTCACCAGATCGGGAATGCCTTTACTGCCTCCCATCTCCGGGTCATGAAGCATATGAATCTGGAAATCCTGGAGGGCCCGGAGTACTTCGGGACGCTTGATACCGCCGGGCTCTGAGGTGTGCGCCACCACATACATCTCTTCCGAACCCGGAAAGTTGTCGTTGATGTTCTTGGATGAGACGTTGTAGTCGTGATCGGGGTACAGGATCGGTGACCCAGGTTCGGACTCACCAATCTGCACCCGAGAACTTAGAACACCACCGCCAACATAGGCCACGGCGGCAATAAGAAGCACGGCCATGGACCCCCGGGGGCTGGACACGAACTCCGCCATGGCTGCCCATAGCCCACCGCCCTGCTGGTCGACCTCAGCGTCCTCATGACGGCTTAAGGGCAGCAGGGACAAGACCAGAGGCACCGCCATAAGTACCGTCAGCACCACAGACGAAGCCCAGATTGAGGCATAGATACCCAGCTTCACATTGATCGGCGAAGAACCCAGGGAGATCAACAGCAAACCCACGGCATCGGAAACAATCCCCAGAGTCCCGGGCCGAAACAGAGACTCAAAGGTTCGACGGGCGGCGTCGTGATTGTCCTTGGCGTGAAGTGCCTCGAGGTAGTAGCGCTCGACCAGCTGAATGCCGTGGGACATGGCCCGGGCCGTAATCAAAAAAGGAATGACGAGCGTCAGAGGATCCAGGTTGTATCCCAGGAGAGACACGATACCCAGACCCCAGGTGGCAGAGATAAGCACACCGATAAGGGGCAGGAGAATACCGTAGCCGCGTTTGCGGAAGTACATGACCAGCAAGGCAAGGAGAATGGCCAGGGTCATGAAGAAGATCTGCATGATCTGACCCAGGTAACTGTAGACCCAACCCATGAGAACGGGTTGACCGGTGGCGTAGATTGTCGCGCCGCTGGTGGACTCGCTGACCCGCAACGCTTCCACTTCTTCCTTGAGTTCTCCGAGTTGACGGAAGATCTCGACGTAGTCGAGCTGGCCCTCGTTGAAAGTGCCTCGAATCAAAGCCGACTTGAGGTCCGGCGACACGAGCAAGCCGTAGACCGTAGGGTTCGCCATAACGTCAAGGCGCAGCTGGGCCAGTTGTGCTTCGCTCATCTCCGGATAGAGCGGATCGTAGTAGGCCTCGGAGTTCATATTGCCCATTTCCGTCAGCCAGGTTTTGCGCACGGTCCGGTGTGTCAGGCTGCGCACCAGGTTGTGGTTCACGCCGGGAAGGGAATCCACGCCCTGAGTCAGACGATGGATACGGGCCAGGGTGTCGGAACTAAAGATGTCGCCCTCCTCCACCGTGATCGCCATCACCACGTTATTGGCACCGCCAAAGGTGTCCTTCACATCGTTGTGAAGCTGGATATAGGGATGCTCCTGGGGCAGGAGATCCGCAAAGTTGGAGTACATCTCCAGATAGGGAATCCGGCTGGCGAAGAACACCGTTGCCAGCAAAATCACGGAGAGGAAGGTCTTCGGATGATAGAAGACAAACACTTCTATCATGCGGAAGAACCGGCTGATTACACTGTCATCTTTCACAATCGCTCGCCTGTCCGGGCCTTATCGGGTGACGTACTGTTCGGCAGGGATTACGGCCATGAGACCAGCGCCCCCCGCCACCAGAAGGGACCCGTCTTCCAACGTGTCAATGGCGCGCATGAATGCGAGAACATCCGGAGCGCCGGGGAACTCCCGCCAGACACCGTCGACGAGTTCCACGGCCTTGGCACTACCACCCACGGCGAAAACACCGGAAGCACCGGCGTGAATGTTGTAGACCGGCGCCGACGTGACGGAGGTCTGCTTCTGCCAACTCTGACCTCCATCCCGGGTCTCCCAGATCACGCCATCCAGGCCACCGGCCCAGCCTGTGAAGCGATCCTTGAAATCAACGGCCATGGGATAGAACTCGTTGGGGATAGGTTCGAGCATCTCCCAGCTGTCACCACCGTCGGCGGACGCAACCACGGTGCCAAACTCACCAAGGGCGAAACCCACCTGGTCATCCACGAACCGCACCGCCGTAAACTGCAGGTCCTCGTAGAGACTGAACTCCGTCCAGTTGCCGACCTGGGGTGACTCGGCCCAGTACAGAGTGCTGAAGCTCGCCGACACCCAAAGACGCCCGCCGGGGGCACAGTGGATAGACAAGGTGTTTTCCGGGGTATCAATGATGGAAGATTGCCAGCGGCCATCCTCGGCACGGGTCCATACCCGACGCTCGGAATCCAGCGCGTGAAAGCTTCCGGCAGGACAGGCCGTGACATCGATGAGCGGCGGACGCCCCTCAAGCTCCTGGCGCCGCCAGCTCTGACCGTTGTCGCTCGATTCCATGACCGCTCCAGCGGAGCTGATCGCGACCACGTGGGATCCGCTGTGCGTCGCCGCCTGCACCAGGTCGTAGCGACGGAAACTCCGCCCCTCCTCCGCTTCCACCAGCTCCAGGTTCAGGGGTGCCTCGCAGGCACTGATCAATAGGGTGATCAGCAGCGCCGGAACAATGCCGCGAGTTCCTTGGGGGAAGTTGCTGCCGGCTGGATTACTTATATTTATCATTGGGCCTGTTTCACTCTGTACTAGACGAAACGCATGCTCAGGGACCCCAGCTCGTGATAGCGCACTGTGACGTTGTCACCAGCCTCTACCGCCACGGCGGCCGTCACGCCACCGGTCATGACAAAAGTGCCGGCGGGAATCTCTTCACCGCGCTCCCCCATCATGTTGGCCAGCATGGCCACGCTGGCGGCTGGATCTCCCAGCACGGCGGCACCGCAGGCCATATCCACGATTTCACCATTCTTCTCCAGGATTACGCCGGTGGTACGCAAGTCCATGTGATCCACGGACAGGCTGCGACCACCGGTGACAAAACGGGATGAGGAGCTGTTGTCTGCCACAACGCTCTTGATATCGAACTTGAAGTCCCGATACCGGGAATCGATGATCTCTACAGCGGGAAGCACGAAGTCCGTCGCGGCAATCACGTCGGCCACATGGATACCCGGCCCCTTCAAAGGCACCTTGGTAACAAACGCGATCTCCGCCTCAACCTTGGGGTGGATGAGCTTGGAGGTATCAATGGTGGAACCATCGGGGACACTAAAGTAGTCCGCCAGGAATCCATAGCAGGGCTCTTCGACACCCATCTGGGCCATCTTCGCCCACGAGGTCAAACCCATTTTCATGCCAACTATTTTCGTGCCGCGGGCTTCCTTGCGACGGCGGATCTCCCACTGGATATCGTAAGCGTCCTCGAAATCCATGTCGGGGTGATCATCGGTGATCTTCGTGACGTCATGGGCCTGCAATTCGGCGTTCTCGAGATGTTCGGCGAGTTGGGCGACGGTTTCCTTGCTTAGCGTAGACATGGAGACGTTGATTCCTTACTTCAAATCTTGATGCAGACGTTCTGCAATTCGGTGTAGAACTCCAGGGAGTGCTCGCCTCCCTCCCGACCCATACCCGATTCCTTCGCGCCGCCGAAGGCCGTGCGAAGATCGCGCAGGAACCAGCTGTTGACCCAGCAGATGCCGCAATCGATCTGTGGGGAAACTCGAAGGGCGCGAGACATGTTTTCCGTCCACACCGCTGCGGCCAGGCCATAGGGTGTGTCGTTCGCCAGGGCGATGGCTTCCTCTTCCGTATCGAAGGGACGAATGTGGCAGCAGGGACCGAAGATCTCTTCTTTTACGACGCGGGCATCGTCCGCCAGACCCGTCCAGATCGTGGGCTCAACCCAGGCACCACCGGCAAGTGCTTCCGGCATATCCGGCACCCCGCCTCCAAGAACGATGCTTGCACCTTCCTCTTCAGCAAGCCTGTAATAGGACAGGACTTTCTGCTGATGCTCGTGGGACACGAGGGGACCCATGTCCGTGCTTTTGTCTTCCGGTAGACCGAGCTTGTAGTTGCCTGCTGCTTCGGCGAGACGTTGTACGAACTCCTCGAAAATGGAACGCTCAACGTAGACCCGCTCCGTACCCAGGCAAACCTGACCACAGTTGGCAAAGACGGAACGAAGCGTTCCCTCAATAGCCTTGTCCATATCGCAGTCGGCAAACACCAGCGCGGGATTTTTTCCGCCGCACTCCATGGAGACGTCCCGCAATCCTTTGGCAGCCGTCTGTGTGATGATCTCGCCCGTGCGGGTTTCACCGGTAAAGGTAATTGCGTCCACACCCGGGTGTTCCGTAAGGAAGGCACCGGCGGAGTCGGGCCCGAAACCGTTGACGACGTTGAACACGCCCGGGGGCACACCTGCCTCGTTCATCACCTCGCCCAGAAGCGTCGTAGTGGTCGGTGTTTCTTCCGACGGCTTCACAACCACCGTGTTGCCGCAGGCCAGGGCTGGTCCCACTTTCCATGTCATGAGTAGGAGTGGCAGGTTCCAGGGACTGATTACCGCGATAACGCCCTTGGGCTTGCGCACGGCCACGTTGAAGGCACCCTTACCGTCTGGCGTTGCCATCTGGAACGCCTCGGTGGACATGTTCTTCACCGCATCCGCAAACACGCGGAAATTTGCCGCGCCCCGAGGAATATCAATGTGGCTAGCTATGTTGTAAGGCTTGCCCGTGTCGCGACACTCGGCAGCGAGGAACTCTTCAAAGCGCGCATCAATACCATCGGCGACTTTATGGAGTATTTCGCCGCGCTCCGCATCGGTCATACGACCCCAGGGACCACTCAGAGCATCCCTGGCGGCTTGCACCGCCGCATGCACGTCCTCCTGGGAAGCTTCATGGACAGTGCTATTTCGCTCTCCCGTACAGGGGTAAATATTGTCAAACAGCTTGCCTGTGGATGAGGTCCGGTATTCGCCATTGATGAAGTTTTTGACTTCCAAGGTCACAGCTTCTTCGGCCCTGCGCTCAGGATTCGTCACGATCAGGTCACCACGCCCAGGAAGTTCTCATTGAGCTCTCGATCGTGATAGAAGATTGCCTTTCCCAACTTATCCGCATCCCAAGTCACAACAGGATGATCGGGGTAGGTGTAATCGCCGCCCGCAAACACTTCAGAGCGATTGCCCGAAGGATCAAAAAAGTAAATCGTCTGACCGTGGGTCAAACCATGACGGGTTGGACCGATATCCAGGGGAATGTCGTGCATGGAAATGAGATCCGCCGCCCGCAGTACATCGTTCCAGCTTTCTAGATAGAAGGAGGCGTGGTGGAACTTGCCCTTTTCGGGATGGCGCACAAAGGCCACATCGTGGGCCTTCATGGAAACCGTGAGGAACGCCGCTACACGAAAATCATTTGCGGCCCGATCCAGCACCTGCTCGGCCAGTTGGAAACCCAGAACGTTTTGGAGAAGATCAACGGCACCGTCTACATCATCGCCGTAAAGGAGGCAGTGGTCGAAACGCGAGGCCCGCATACCTTTGAGCCCTTCGGGCCAGGCCTCGGGGTTGTTGTCCGTCACCCCCCATTTGCCGGTCTGTTCTTTCTCGGCGAAAAGCTCAAACTTGTGTCCCGTGGGCAGCTCAAACCGGATCCGCTCACCGCAGCCCTTGAGTTCACCGGCAGGGACCGTTTCCACCTCGCAACCGTAGTCAATGAGGTCCTGCTTTCGAGCAGCCAAAGTATCGCTATCGACGACCTTGAAACCCATGAAGTCCAGACCGGCCTCGTCTGCAGGGCGCAGAACCACGGACCAGGCATCGATTTCCGTCCAGGCCTTGAGATAGACACGGCCCACATCGTCACGCTGTACTTCTATTAGGCCCAAGCGATCACGGTAGTGAACGATCGCTTCTTCCACATCGAGGACCCGAATCTGCACATGGCCGGGCCGCATTACACCTTTTCTCATAGTTATGTTCTCCGTTGTGAGGATCTGCAGAGAGGCCAACACAGATCTATATGAAATAATTTTTATCGATATATCTGTTAAACAACGATAGTTTATATTTTCGCGCCAAGCAATATTTTATCGATATTTTAGTGTTTCATATATTTAATTGCCTAATAGCTGATGGCTATAAAGAACGCTTTGAAACTCGAACAAACGCAGGTAATACTCGTAAACCTGCCATTTTCTATTTAATCTCCATATTGGCGACGACAAACGACATCACGTCATGGAAGCAAAAACACTGACCGATCAGGCCTACCAACTGCTGCGCGAGGACATCGTGCACGGCAAGTTCGGCCCCGGTGACAAACTGGGCATTGAACTCCTGAAGAACACCTATGACGTTGGTGCCACGCCCCTGCGCGAGGCGCTCTATCGTTTAACGTCCGACGGTTTCGTCCGCGTTCAGGGGCAACGGGGCTTTCGTGTCTCCGATATGTCACCGGATGAAATCCAGGACATCACCAACCTGCGTGTCGTCCTTGAGGGGATGGCCCTGACCCAGAGCGTCGAGAACAGCGACGATGCATGGGAGTCTCGAGTGGTTGCCGCCTTCCACCACCTGACGAAAGCGGAAATGCAAACTGATCCCGATATCCAGGAATGGGAGGTACGGAACCGGGAGTTCCATTGGGCGCTCGTATCCTGCTGCCATTCGCCCTGGCTCATGCGCTTTTATGAAACGCTTTATGATCAGCACAAGCGCTATCGCAACCTGGCGCGCATAGACCGCAGCACCCGCCGCAACGTCCACGATGAGCACACCGCAATTTGCGAGGCGGCCCTCGCAAAAGATATTCCCGCCCTCTGTGAAGCCAATGAGCAACATATTCGTCGCACCGCAGACATCACCAAAAAGCTTCTCGAGGAAAACCTGGGCGAATAGGCGTTTCACACGGTAACCCCCTCCACCCACATATGGGTACGCGTCTTCATAAGTCGTCCTCGTACGCCATGAGCCCCTCAAGGTTCTCCTTGGTGAGCATGGTGGCCGCCGAGCATCTGTTCCTCACAGATGCAGCCGTTCCATGCCCAAGGGAAAAACCCCAGGGAGGAACAACCACACTCACCGAAGGGCGTGGCGCGCGATATCCAGATCCTGATCCGCACTTCCACCGGAGATTCCGAGACCACCAACGAGAAACTCACCGTCGCGAATGGGCAGACCACCGTGAAAAGCCGCAAGTCCCCCGTTCGTCAGAGTCATGCCCTCAAGGTCGTGTTCTCTGATGGCGGCACCGAAGTCTCCCGTTGGAGCCTGGAAAAGCACCGCGGTGCGGGCCTTGCGTAGAGACACATCAATGGGCCCGAGCATGGCGCCATCCATACGATGGAAAGCGACCAGGTGTGCACCCGGATCAACAATGGCGATACAGGCGGCGATATTCAGTTCTGCCGCGCGCTCCCGGGCGCGGCCAAGGATGGCCTCGACCCTGGCACCATCAAGCATGATTGTTTTACTCCATTAGAAAGCGACGGGGCCGCGCACTGACTCGAACCCCTAAATAGCCAGAGCGCGATGGGACGAACCTATTCTTTACGGATATCCAGAGGCAGTACCTCGATACTCAGATCACTTTTTGGATAGATACGGCAGGCCAAAACTAATCCCTGAGCCTGGTCTTCTTCTGGGATATGTTTGCGGCTCATTTTCTTCGCTTCGTATTCGCCATCGTGAACTCGAATCCTGCATACGCCACAACCGCCGCCACGACAGCCCACATTGATAACCTTCAGCATTGCCATGCCAACGCGGAACGTCTGCATTCCCTGGAGCAGATGTTGCTCGTCGGCGCAGGCGAAGGACTCACCCGTATCTACCACCGTTATGGTGTGCTTCATGAGCAGATCAGATCTTCTTGAACAAGGCGCTCTTGGACGCGCCTTCGGCGCCATCCGCCGCGGTGAGGAAACGCTCCATGAAGATATCCTTTTCGAACAGACGCCCGCGCATCAGCGCTGTGATCGCCGCGTCGATCATAGGTGGCGGGCCGCAGAGGTAGGCCTTGTGGCCCCCAAAGTGCCCGTCGAAGTAATCAATGGCCGCCTCGTGCACGTAGCCGGAAAAACCCGCCCAGTCATCACCGTCTTCCGGGTTGTCCAGCGCCGGAACGTAGGTGAAGTTATCGTGCTTTTCCGCCAGAGCCGTAAACAACTCCCGGTTATAAAGTTCCGAGAGATTCCGAGCACCCTGAAGCAGGGTGATCTTCCGCGTATCTCCAGACTCCAGTAGATCCAGAACCATGGACTGAGGGCTAGACAGCCCAGAGCCGCCGGCGATAAAGATCAGATCTTCCGGTGCTGACTTGCGCACGAAGAACTGGCCGTAGGGACCGGAGAGTTTCAGTTCATCGCCCTCGGCGAGAACGTCATGGATGTAACCCGTTGCCGCACCCTCCGGGACGCGGCGGATATGCAGCTCAACGTATTGGGAATCGGATGGCACATTGGCGATGGAAAAGGCCCGAGCACCATCCACACCAGGCAGACGCAGATTGATGTATTGCCCAGCCTGGAACGCTACGGGGCGATCCAAGCGCAAACGCAAACCCTTGATCGTGGGCGAAAGGTTCGTGAGGGATTCGACGGTCGCCGTAAAATCCTCCACGGGCAGACCTTCAAAATCCGGATCCACGTCCACATCGGCTTCGATGACAAGATCGCTCTCGGGAATTGCACAGCAGGCGAGGACTTTGCCCTCGTCCCGCTCCATGTCCATGAGGGCGAAGGGTGAGGCATCACCGATCTCTACATCACCTTCCAGCACCTGAACCTTGCAGGTACCACAGGTGCCATGACCGCAGGCGAAAGGTAGCCAGACGCCCTGGCGCAAGCTCGCATCCAGGATGGTCTGTCCGTCCTCGACCTCGACCACGTCCCCCGTGGGCTCAACAGTTACTTCATAGCTCACGGTTAGGTTCCCGAGCCCTTGATGCCATCGAGGCCTGGCGTGGTAATACGCAGTATCGACTTGTGGTCGATGCCCTGCTCTTCCAGCGTCTTATTTCGGTCCGGTGTAAAAGCTTCTCCATTCAGGTGCCAAATCGCCTCAGCCCAGTTCACTTCCTTGAACTCCGGATGCTGGGCGTAAGCCCCAGGAAGCATTTCATCCAAGAGCGTCGCGAAGAGCGTCGCAGGCGGTGTGGCAAAGGCAATGGGCGAGCAGAACATGAGATGGCGATCCCAGCCCACGTACACCACCTGATTCCCGTGAAAGTTCTCTACCTGGTCGAGACGCTCGCCGGAGTAGTCATCCGTAATAGCTGCAACTGTCATGGGAACCTCCTCAGCTGGCCTTCTTTAACTTGTCTTCAGCGGACTGCAGGTTATGCCACTGCTTCCAGCGCTGTTCATCCGGAGAACCTCGGTAGTCCATGTTGTCCACACCCAGATTCATCTTGTAGTAGTCCTTGAGTACGGTCTCGACGTCTGCACCACCGCAATTGCCCTGGTAAATCTGGTGTACCGGGAGCCAGGACTGCACATATTTCTCGGGCTCATGATCGAAGATGTCTTTGCATCCGTCGGAGCAGAAGTTAAAACGTTCGCCCTTGTAAACTGACTGGCGGTAAGACACGAGGGTGGGGTCATTCATCTCCGTAAAGCCCATGGGGATCTGGCAGGTCTGGCAGAGCATAGGCAACGTCGGGTTATAGAAGCGCTCTCCCGCACGCTCCATCTCACGCCAGTGCTCGAAGCGCGGGCGATAGTACTTGTCGAAGGTGTTTGGGTACTTCTCGGATAACCAGTCCATCTCACGTTCGTCGGGCATCCAGGTGTGGAAGGCCGCCGCATGGGTGTAGTTGTAGAAGATGCTCCAGGTCTGGTGAGAGAGGTGTTCCTTCTCCGCGATTGCCGTACCTGCGTAGGCGGGCATTTCGATACCGTAACGGGCCAGGTCCTTGAACAGGGCGCCACCGGCTTCCTCGAAGTAAACCTCCCAGGCTTCCTTCCACGACATCACCCGGTTGGGGAGCATGTAATCCATCATCATGCTTACCAGGGCAAGCATGCGCGTGCCTCGCCAGAACCACTTGTTGATCCACCGCTGCACGATGGGAACATTGTCCGGGTGCTGCTCGAGGAGAAACTTGATGATTTCTAGACCCAGGGTCATGTGCCGTGCCTCATCGGACTGGGCCGAGAACCCGAAGGTCACCGTCGCCATGTCGCCGTTGTAGGCGGCACCGGACATGAAGGGCACAAAGAGCAAATTCGTCAGCACGTACTCAAAGGAGAAGCCAATAGCCACCATGAATTCGAAGGGGCCGGCGCTTCGCGCATCGTCAAAGAAGCTCTTGGGCACGGACAGGTACCAGACCCTATCATGCATGTGAGCAAAATCCTGAAAGCCATCGAAGTGCTTGTTGTAATGGCTCATGGCATGGATCTGTGTCTGCACATGACGAAGTTCGTCCAGGGACTGCATCTGGCACGCCACACGAGCGCCAACGCCGCCGAATTGGCGACCCACGTGGGCAAATCCGTTATAGGCCTGGTACTCCAGCGGTGATACGCCCGTTAGGAACAGTTTGATCGCATTGACATAGCGCGCGTCTTTCACGTTCTGCTGACCATTGTTCTGGGCGAAGGCGTCAAATATGGCGTAGAGCTTCTTCTCTTTCTCTGCCTGGTACTTCCAATAAGCGTCCATGGTCAGACGGAAGGGATCCTCCCACTTGCTCCAGTCTGTGATCTTGATGCCCTCGAACTCTTCCATGGGGAAGACGTCCTTGCGATTCTGATAGCTGTACTCCCAATCGAGATCGCGCGTAAGGAGGCGGTACCGATCCTTGAGGTTGAGTTTCGTAGCGGTCATTTTCAGCACTCCGTCTCTTTATTGGTTCCAGGTAAGGGTCAATGCGTCATCCGTTTCGTCGACATTCCCCCCCAGGGTGATAAGGTTTACGTGCAGGGCTTGTACCTCCCAGTCCCTGCCCATCTTTTCTTCCACCGTTTCACGCTTCACCGCGAGAAAACCCTCGTTTTCGATGCGAATCATGGCGGGCTGATAGATCACCGTCGCATCGGGGTTGTCCTCCTCGATGGCCTCCACGATGTAGTGGGACTCTTCGTTGTCCTGCAGTGCGATATAGACTTTCGACATGGTGCGGCTTCCTCAGGCGGCAGCGGCGCGACTGATCACACCGCTCTTTTGCAAACGTTTATCCAGCGCAGCAAGGGCTTCTGCCATCGCGTCTTCGCCTGCGGCGATCTCCGCGACAGGGGCAAGATCCACTGCGGCCTTCTCGCGATAGGCGTCCACCCACTGCACCAGAAGCTCGCGGTTGGCATCAGACTCTGCCGCCGTGGTCTTGAGCACGGAGTCGACCCAGCGACAGCTATCGCGATACCACTCCTGCATAAACTCCGTCAGCATCGCGATATCAGCACCGCCTTCGGCGGAGAGCTTCTTGTCGTACTGACGATAGAAAAGGTCATAGACCAGGGTGTCCATGACCACGTTTTGGGCCACAAAAAGCTCGAACCAGTCCCGGACCACAAGGCTGTTTTCCGCGTAGCGGCGCACGCCCTGCCACACCGGATCAGTCATCCAATAGTCTTTGGCAGTGGCCAGACTGGCCCCGCTGTTCCCGTCGAGGAGGAGACCGATGCGTGAGAGGTACTGGGCGATACCCAGACGATCCATACCGTTGTAGAGGAACGCCTGCGTGAGTACCGTCGCGGTACCGTAGGCGCAGCCCGAGAGATTGTTCATATTCGCCGCGAGTTCCATGTGCCGCAGGGGCAGGAGGCAGCGCGTGACATGTTCCTTTATCTCATCGCTCAAGCCGTCGGCGAGTTTTCGCTTGGCAAAGAAAGAGTAGTTAGCCTCAGCCACTTCCTGGAGCTTGGCCCGAGCCTGGACATAGGTACCGTAGTAAAACTGGCGAGGGTCCTTGTAGACATACCAGTCCTCCATGACGATGGCGGTACGAGTCTTGTCGTTGAGAAATTTCTCAGGCTCCCACAGGGGGCGATAGTGGAAGTTGTTCTCTGGTGCAATATCGTAGCTCGCTTCCTGATAGCGACTTGCGGGCTTGTCACCAAAGCGACGGCGCGTGTGCTCGTAGGTATTACGAATGGTGCTCAGCGTCGCTGTTTTTATCTCTATGGTCATGATCCGGCCTCTTTACTGGGATAGGAGCGTTTATTCGATATCATCGGCTGCCCGGAGTGCATCCTCGCCATAGCGCCATTTCTCCATATCCGCATCGACACGCCGAGCCTGTTCATCGGTCATCATCACCACGCGATTGTGATGACAGAACTGCGTGAACGCGTCCTGAGGCAGTACCAATTCGACATAGAGAGAGGGGTCGCCGATGGCGAAATCAAATTCCACGAAACGGTTGTCTCGGACTTCGCGCACCCGTACGTAGCGGATGAGTTCATCGAAGCCCTGATGCTTTTCGGAGGAAGCAGGCATGGGCAGCGTCTTGGCTTTGTTATGGCTTATCGTTGCCATAGCAGGAGCAAGGAGCTTGCCAGATAGAAAAAATATCGAGGATTTAGTGACTTATATTTTTTTTGCTGGCCGCTAATGCCGCGTCAGCGAGAGAGCATTCATCATATGGTGAATACTGATCGCCAAAAAACAGCGAGATTCACCAAATCATGAATTGTCCGGGGATTCTTGCTCGCGTTTCTTGAGGCGGTAATCCAACGTCGCACGGGAAATCTTCAGCCGCTTCGCCGCGGCGCTAACATTGCCATCGCTCAACGCCAGAGCCCGGTCAATCATGGCCTCCTCCCACTCTGGGAGACCGATGCCCTTTTCGAGTACCTGATCCACAGGCCCATCGAGACCATCCTCCCCGTCTCCTTCGCCGAGGTTTGGAAACAGATCGGGTACCTCGATATCTGCCCCGGGACGGGCGAGGATAATGCCCCGCTCGATGACGTTGCTCAGTTCGCGGATGTTGCCGGGCCATTCATAGCTTCGCAGCATTTCCATGGCCCGGCTGCTGGTCCCGCGCACGGTCTTGCCGTGGAGGGCTCCGTATTTGTCGATGAGGTGGGGTACCAGTTCTGCCAGATCATCGATACGCTCTCGCAACGGCGGGACCGTGACGCTGTACACGTTCAGGCGATAGAGAAGGTCAGCACGAAAGCGCCCTTCGGCGACGGCCAGACTGAGGTCTTCATTTGTCGCAGCCACGAGCCTTACATCAACGCTGCGTGTCTGTGTATCACCGACCCGCTCAAGTTCCCCTTCCTGGAGAACACGCAGAAGTGCGGCCTGGGCCTGGGGAGAAAGCTCGCCGACCTCATCCAGAAACAAAGTGCCCCCATGGGCTCGTTCGAAGCGCCCCGGACGAGACTGGTCCGCTCCCGTGAACGCCCCCTTCTCCACGCCGAAGAGCTCCGCCTCCATGAGATCGCGGGAGATAGCGGCACAGTTCACAGCGACGAAGGGCTCAGAGGCGCGCGGGCTCCCCTTGTGTAAGGCTTTCGCAAACATATCCTTGCCCACGCCGGTCTCACCCAGCAGAAGCACTGTCACTCGGCTCTCCGCCGCCTTGGCCAGCAGTTCTCGGACCCGAAGAAATTTCGGCGAGCAACCTACAAGATCGCCAAAGCTCTCTTCTTCACTGAGTGTTTCCCGCAGACAGGTGACCTGGGACTGCAATTCAAACAGACGATCAGCGATGTTGTCCGGCTCGTAGTACCGAAGCAAATCCTCGGCATCGTTCCACTGCTCTATGGGGCGGCCCTCAATGAGGCAGTGAGACTCGCCGCAGCCGGCGCAGCTCTGCTCCCGAAACAGGATGCGTCGCCCCATGAACCCCGAGGTGAAGCCGCTGGCATAGCCGATCTGGGACCAGCATACGGGCTCGAAACTCACCCCGTACTCGGACAGGAAAACCTCCACCTCAAAACTGTTTTCCCATTCAAAGATACCGTGGAAGTCACCGCTATCGGCGTCCAGAGACATTTTTATGGGCCTGACTTTCGTCTGCCCTGTGATCATGTGTGCCTGGGGCCCGACGGAGAATGCATCAAAGGGAGAAGCATCGGGACGCAGTCGAGCCGCTGTATGGGCATCCTGTAATCCCGCAACATATCCCATGCGAATCAGAAGACCCTTCGCCCGATCCATGCCCAGGGTCTCTATGAGCTCCTTGCGCAGCGCTCGCATCTCGCTAGAACGCAAAAGAATCATGCGCTCTTCGCCCATCCAGATGCGCCCCTCCTTGGAATCGAGGCGCAGAAGGTTTTGGATGTCCTCCATGGACGGGAGCTTCAGATCGAGATTTTCCATTTGATCTATTTATTACTTCCCTTCATTCGCATCACCGAGTACCACGCAAAGTAAACGACAAACGCGACCGACGATGACATACCGCGTAGTCTGCACTGCTCAATTGCAGTGTCGCACCGGTTAATTTTCAGCGTTATTTGAAGGTAAGCTAGTTACAAACGAATCGCAATTCGCGATTTCCCTCCCATGCTCGCTGCAGTGTTCACCGCTTCTTGGGCTGCAGTCATCACACCAGGGACGGAACTGAAGTTTTCGCGAGGCAAGGCCGAGGGCGAGCGGCTCAAAGATCAGCAAGCACGGGGCAACGATACCCAGAAGCCCTGAACGCCCCTAAACTCTATTTAGTCGTTGGCCACGCAACGGATGACGCGATGATTCCCAGAGCGGCCACCTGCAAAAAGCCACTGGAAACCATCGCAAGCTTCATCGAAGCGTGATCGCCTCAATGGGATGACTATTCCTCAACGTACTCAAGAATATCCCCAGGCTGACACTCCAGCACTTCACAGATTCGACTGAGGGTCGAAAATCGCACCCCCTTCACCTTACCGGTACGTAGGAGAGAAAGGTTCTGCTCCGTTACGCCGACCGCTGCGGCAAGCTCCTTTCCCCGAACCTTCCGTTTGGCCAACATGACATCCAATGTAATGACAATTGCCATAGCCGAAGGCCTAAACAAACAGCCTGTTTTCGTGCTCCAACTCGCGACCTTTAACTAGCAAATCACTGATCACCCAAAGAATCATGGCGAGGGCAATAATCTGCAGTTCATGGCTGCCAAAGGAGATCGCCAAGACCTTCTGCCCGGGTCCATGATTGAGAGATAACACCACGCTGCACAGGGCCGTGTGAACAGGCTTTGCGGCTGCTTGGACAAACAGCAAAATCGAAAACCAACGCAAGTCACGACTGTTTGAGAGACTGAAAAACTCGCCTTGAGCGAAATTGCGAAAGGCCCGGTGGAGATAGAACAGGCCCCAGAGCCCCACCCCCAGGTAAAGCACCGTGACTACCCAGGCCCCGTACCACTGGCCGGCAGTAACCGTTGACCACTGGATACCCATACCCAAATTCGCCTCTGCCGATTTGGCAAAACTGCGAATATCGAAGAGGAAGTACAGGGCACCAAGCGCCACCAACACCAGTGCCCCAACGCTGCCCCAGGCTAACAACAACGAGAAAAGACGCACCACAAAGACTCTCCTTGACATGAATGTATTGCAGCAATAAATTATTGTTTTATTTTAATTATGTCAACCTGGAAATACTTGCCATGCGTACATTTCTCTCTGCTCTGGCCTGTCTCACGTTAGTTTGCCCTATAAACGTCACGGCACTCACTACCGACGAATTCCTTCGCGCCTGCGAAGCTGGCCCCAAAACTTGTGTGGACCATCCCGTGCTTAGGGCTTACCTGGGCGGAGCCATGGATCTGCTGGCCACCCTCGACGAAAAAACACCTTACCTGGCAAAGATTTACTGCAAATCTCCCGAAGAGCTGTTCCAAATTGCCGACATCGTCGACTACCTACATCGCCATCGACGAGCCTACGGATCTGAAAACGCGATGCTTCCGGTAGTCAGGTACTTCGAAGAATTTGGTGGATGTAAAACACCCTAGGTGGGTCTATGGCCGTTACAGGAGTCGAGGAGCACAAGGCTTCCAGGAATCCCTATTTTCTACCCGTCACCTTTTCCATAACCTTCCCCTTTCCCTCCCCTCGCCCGGCCCCATGCGCGTAGATCAAGAGCGCTTGCCTTTCCTATTTTTTGACACTATGTTAGTTTTTTACCTCTCCAATCTACCTGTAAAGAGGCATGGCAAAACTAACGCGAGTAGCCATCCGCAGCGTTCTTTTTCTGGTCGGAGCAATCCTACTTCTCTGCCTGGTTGCGCTCGGCACCAGGCTAATCCTGCAGCAGCAAGTCTCCGCAAGCCGACAGCATGACAATCCCGAGGCCATAGAACGCCTTTTCGCCGTGGAACTTGGTGGTGTAAAGCAGTGGGTATCTATTCGGGGTACGAACCGTAATAACCCCGTGCTCCTTTACCTCCACGGTGGTCCGGGCACGCCGATGATCCCTCTGGCCCATGAGTTTCAAACCCCTTGGGAAGAGCACTTTACCGTCGTCCAGTGGGATCAACGGGGTGCGGGAAAGACCTACAGCGCGAGCGACCGAACGGGAAGCCAACCAGCACTTTCTCTCGAACTCATAGCCTCGGACGCAGCGGAATTGATTTCGCTGCTGTGCGAGGAACTGGACAAAGAGAAGCTCGTTGTCCTGGGGCATTCCTGGGGAACTATGGTCGGCATGAGCCTCGTTGCACGAACAACGGATCAGATAGCCGCCTTCATCGGCACGGGCATGGTAGTTAGCGTGGCGGACAACGAGCGTGTGGGCTATGCGCGCGCTATTAAGATAGCCCGAGAAACGAACAATGAAAACGCCATCGCTGAACTCGAGGCCATCGCCCCCTACCCTCACCCTCTTGAGGGCACAACCGGCCGGCGTACCACCCTGCGCCGCTGGCAACGTGAGTTTGGCTTCGCGCTTCATGCCTATAACGATGACGAGTTCTATCGCTTGATGTTCAGTGCAAGTTTCACGTCGCCAGACTACACAACGAAGGAACTGAAAGACCTATGGCTGGGGTCGGCAAGCAGCTATTCGAACCGAGTTCTCGCAGAGGATATTGATGGCTATGACCTGCGCCACTATGGCAATCGCTTAACCATTCCCATCGCCCTGTTTCTCGGTCGCCATGACTGGCAAACACCCTCGGTAATTGCCGAGGAGTACCTAAGCCAGCTGGAAGCGCCGTACAAAAAGTTGGTTTGGTTTGAACAGTCTGCCCATACCCCACCCTACGAGGAGCGGGAAAAGTTTGCCCTGGAGCTCCTTCATTTAAAGAAAGACCTGATGGAACGCGGCTTTTTAGTGCCGTAACAAGCTTGCGAATGGCTCTTGCTAATGTCGCTAGCCACTAAATCTGGACCTTCACAGAGTGCCGAAAACTAGTTGATCGACTGCATTGTACTCACACAACCGCCATCTAACGGCAGGATTGGGCGTAGAGAAACCACGGTGCTGAATGATCGCTACTGTTACCGTTTTCTTAAACGCTGTATTTGCGACCCAAAAGCAAAGGAGTCCCAGCCTGCCCCTAGCAAGCTTGCCTCGCGATTTTTCGCAACTCTGTTTTTAGCACCTTCCCCGAAGCACCCAGGGGCAGCTCTTCGCGCAAGAACACCTGCTTGGGAATCTTGTATCGAGCCAGCTTCCCATCGCAGAAGTGCTGTACGTCCTCCGCCGTGATATTCGCAGAGCTTTTGGGAACGACGAACGCCGCACCTACCTCACCCCATTTTTCGTCCGCTACGCCAATTACAGAAACCTGCGCCACGGAGGGGTGGCGGGCGATACAACTCTCGACTTCAGCGGGATACACGTTCTCGCCGCCAGATATGAACATGTCTTTCTTTCGGTCTGCTATGTACAAAAAACCATCAGCATCGAAACGACCCATGTCGCCCGTGCGCAACCAGTCGTCAAAAAAGTTGTCATTCTGGGCGTCAGGACGATTGAAGTATTCCTTGATCACCGAAGGCCCTTTCGCGATGATCTCGCCGATTTCATCGGGCTCCGTGTCTGTGCCGTCGCTTCGAACCACGCGTATATCAACGTGGAGTATCGGCTTCCCAGCAGAACCGAGCTTGCGAGTTGCATCCGCCGCGTCCAGAACCGTCAGGGTGGGGCCGGTCTCCGTAAGCCCATACCCTTGAATCAACGGCATCGACTTCGCCGCATAGGTTTCTAATAAGGTCTCGGTGGAGGGGGAACCACCAACGAAAACTCCCTCAACAGCTGCGGGCTCGAAGTCGGTGAATTCCGGCGCGGCAGCCATCATCTCGAACATCGTAGGAACGCCAGCAAAATGCGTAATGCCTAGCTGGGGATCAGCAAGCACCTTGAGAACCTCTGTTGGATCGAAGCGCTCCATCGTCACTTGTGTAGCGCCCGCGTAGAACATCGCGTGGGCGAAGACATTGAGACCGCTGATATGAAAGATTGGCAGTATGCCGAGACCGCAGGAACGGGGTGAGAGCCCCAGGGGAACGCAGTTGGCGATCGCCTGCTGGGTTACTCCGCCATGGGTGTGTAAGACCCCTTTTGGTCTACCGGTAGTCCCCGATGAGTACATCAAGTTCCAGCCCGCGGAGGCCGTAGGCCGTGCAGTCAGCACAGGGTTTTCGACGTGGGAAATGATCTCTTCAAGATGAAGATCGCTGTTGGCACCACCAAACGCTATCTTCACCGGCTCCGCAGCCGATTGAGAAACTGCAGCCCCAAGGACATCCTCATAACCGGAGCCATAGAAGATGAGCCGCGGTTTGGCATCATCTATTTGATACGCGAGTTCCGGTGGTGCCAGACGCGTGTTCATGGGGAAAAACACCGCACCAATTCGCGCGCAGGCAAAGTCGATGTCAAACATATCGCTGGTGTTGTCTCCAAGCACCGCCACTACATCGCCTTCACCAACGCGAAGCTCGTGACGCAAATACCCCGCCAGGTGACTGACACGGTCTTGCATCTGCGAGTAGGTAAATACTCGCCCGCTTGCATGATCAACCTGGGCAATGGCATCAGGTTGTCGTCTTGCGTGGCTAAAGATCCAGTCTCTAACATCAGCCATGGGTACTAGTCCTTTAAAACTGAAAATGATCCGCCGAGATCGACATCATGCTTTTACCGCCCGCGCGAATACTCTGCGCATGTGCGCTTGTTCTGGGGAGCAGGTGATCAAAGTAGAACGCGGCAACCGATAGTTTCGCCTGATAGAAACCAGTGTCAGACGCCTTTCGCTCAATGGCAGCTAACGCAACCTTCAAGCTTCTAAGCCAGAAGTACCCTACGATGATGTAGCCCGACAACATCAGATAGCTTACGGAGGCCGCGCCCATCTCCTCAGGGTCGGCTTCCGCCCGCGTGGCGATCAATAGGGTTAAATCACGCCACTGCGAAATCAGTTCGATCAGGGTTTTGCCGTAGACGGTGTAGCTTTGTTCCTGCTCCAGGAACTCGGCACAGAATCCTTCCATGTCGCTGAGAAGCTCCTCAAAGGCCGGCCTCAGACCCCCAAGGACTTTCCGCCCGAGAAAGTCGATCGCCTGCACACCCGTAGTACCCTCGTAGAGCGTGGCAATGCGTGAATCTCTGAGATTCTGCTCTACACCCCACTCTTTTATGTATCCATGACCGCCGAAGCACTGAACGGCGAGATTCGAAGCCTCCACGCCCGTTTCCGTGGCAAACGCTTTAGCAATCGGAGTTAGCAAGTCCAATCGAGCTTCGGCACCGTTGCGCTCCGCTGAGTCATCCCCTACCAAATCGAGCTGCATGGCCAAGAAGTGGTTGAAGAGGCGATTACCCTCGGCGAACGCTTTTTGCGTAAGCAGCATGCGTCGAACATCAGGATGAACAATGATCGGATCGGCGGGCTGCTGGAGATTTTTGGGCCCACTCAATGAGCGCATTTGGAGCCTGTCTTTCGCGTAAGCGAGGGACTTCTGAAAACCCAGTTCCGCGTGAGCAACGCCTTGACTGGCCGCACTGATACGCGATGCATTGATGAAGGTGAACATGGCAGCGAGACCGCGATTCTCCTCGCCCAGCAAGTAGCCCTTTGCGTCGTCGAAGTTCATCACGCAGGTGGCACTGGCTTTGACTCCCAGTTTGTTTTCAATAGCCCCGCAGGAAACTCCGTTTAACTCTCCCAACTCCCCTTCACGGTCCAACCGCCGTTTTGGAACAATGAAGAGCGAGATTCCTCGGGTACCCGTCGGAGCGCACTCGATGCGAGCAAGAACCAAATGCACGATGTTTTCGGTGAGGTCGTGCTCACCCCCGGTGATGAATATCTTTGTGCCGGAGATTCGGTAACTGCCGTCTTCCTGCGGAACAGCTTTACAGCGGAGCAAGCCTAGATCTGTTCCACAGTGCGGTTCCGTAAGGCACATGGTGGCGTTCCATTTGCCGGATACCAGGGCACGTTCATAGAGTGATCGTTGACCATCGTTGCCGTAGCGACTGAGCGTTGCGATTGCCCCCGGAATAGCCGATGTATAAAGAGCAAAACCCATGTTTGCCGACGACAGAATCTCTGAGGTTATTTTGCTCAGAGACGGCGGCAGCCCCTGGCCACCCAAAGCGGGGTCACTGGATAGGGAAAACCATCCGCTCTCAGCGTATTGGGTATAGGCATCCTGGAAGCCCGCCGGTGTTGTGACCCGCCCATCCACAAATCGACAACCTTCTGCATCGCCTGGCCCGTTTAGCGGCGCGATGACGGCTTCGCAGAATCGACCGTATTCTGCGAGCAGCATCTCTGCCGTGCTCTGATCCAGGGAATCAGCATCCTGACGCGCAGCACAGTGCTCTTCATAGCCCAATACCTCAAACAGAGAGAAGGAAATTTCCCGTAAGGGTGTCTTGTATCCATCCATCACAGCGTTTCATCCAACCGTTCACGACGGCGAGAGATCAGCGGAAACTCAATCAAACCCCGATCAATAGTTGTCGTCTCGCCAGGGCTTGAAGTCTTCTCCCGGTGCTAAGAGGTGACCGCATCCTAGAACACTTTATTTGTTTGTGTCTAGCAAATATATTCTGCAGATCGAAGATCGTCTAGTGCGTTACGATGCTCTGATCTGAAGTACTAAGGAAAAGCTTTGCCTAAACAGTCAACGCAACGAAGAAAATCGGAGCGGACTAATGTGCCGATCCGTCGATCCCAAAAGGAACGTATTGAGCTATCCGATAAGCTTATGCTCGACGCGGCTGAGCATCTGGTGATTGAGCTTGGAACGCACGCCACGACATTAAAGGAGGTCGGCGAGCGCGCAGGCTACAGTCGCGGTTTGGCGCATGCTCGGTTTGGCAGTAAAGAACAGCTGTTCATGCGATTGACGGAGCGATGCCTCGCTCACTGGTATGAAGAGGTAAGAAACCAGTCCAGGGGTCGGCGCGGGAGTGCCGCCCTCATGTCGAGATTGGATGCCATCATCGCCTATGCGGCGAACCACCCGGCCGACGCTCAAGTGCTTTACATCCTTTGGTTTGAGTCAGTCGGCGTGTCCTCTCCCATGAAAGAACGTCTCAGTGAATTTCACCAGGCCGCCCGTAAAGACATTTCTTCACTACTCGAAGAAGGGGTAAAGCAAGGCGAACTATCGAAGAAGACCGATGTGGAAGCATTGACTTTACTCATAACATCCACGAGCTTCGGCCTTGCCTATCAATGGCTTGTCGATCAGGACAGCGTTGATGTTGTGAGTGCCGTAAAGAAGGTTAGAGCATTGATTTCTGCCCTGTTTGTGGCGAAGTAGTTTGGAGCGCTATTTGTCGCCGACGGCAGTGGCTCCAATCGCTATTCGAAGATCACCGTGAGAGTTTTCACATTCCTGCAGCGTTAGCAACGAACGAGCTTAAGTTCCCCCTTACCGTTCTCGACCGAGCATTTGGCAAAGTTACCTGTCGCTGCAAAGCGTCAATACCCTAAACTAGCGTGGACGCCGCAATTCAGAAGCAAGGATCTCATCAAAGCGGGGCCGCTGCTGACAGCTTTTCATCAGCAAGACTTGTTGGAGGTTGCCCCCACTAGTGGGAAAGAGCCATCTAGTTTCCAAGGCAGGCTAATCCCTTGTAGGACAACGCATCACATTGATCCGCCGGTCCTGGGTATCGTTTTCCCAGCTAATGAACTGAATATCATCCAGAAGTAAGGCGCTGGAAAGAGCAGATTGACTGGCGACATTTTCCGAAGCGCCCTCTCCGCCCGAGAACTTCCGCGAGAATTCCAAACGAAAGCGCAGCCCTCGCAACGTATCACGAAGGGGTGGCTGAAAATCAAAGGCAACGGATTGCCAGTCTTCGTTTGCATGAAACGACTGCGCTAGTAAACATTGCACCGTTGGATTGTCGCGGGCCTCAAGGGTACTCATGTGTCGCTCCCGCTTCTCCAAACATAAGCGGGCGCTTAGGGCCTCCGAGGTCTTGATGCGAAATGCTACGGTTTTAGGGTCATCGTTCCACACACGCATGAAGTACTTTTGTCTCAGACCCACAAGCACACTCTTATCCGGTCGCAAGACCATGCGATGATTACCGTCAGCTTCGCCTCTTTCGATCCCTGAGGTCGGGGTTAAAAACTCCCAACTTCGATCAACTAGTCCGTAGAGGTTCTCCTGCTCGTGGTCACCGATGGCCCACCAATCCCAACCGAAATCACATGGTTGGTCGGAGTCAACTTCTACCTGGCCCCACCCCTGGAAGCGAACCATAGCGCTCGGAGATTGTGACGGGGAGGTAAGCAAACCTCCTCCGCCTAGCTTCTCCCCAACAACCAAATGCCCCCCGGAAAAGTGGACGGAGGCTCCCTCTCGCCTGGCCTGCTCAGATAACCGGCGGAGCACATGGTCGCGCAGTCCACCTACAGCCGGTGTTGGGCGATAACTCTTTATGTACAGCGGCACGAACTCGGCGCGGTGAAAACGCTCTCCATCCATCCACACATAGAGAAGCGCAGAGCGCTGAGTTTCATAGATGTACTGATCGAAAAGAAAGTTGCCCAAGGAATAGGCAATCAGTTTTCCTTTGTACACTTCAAAGCCATGGAGCACATGAGGGTGATGACCGATGGCTAAATCTGCCCCGGAATCTATTGCCGCGCGTAATCGCTCGCGGGTTTCTGCCGTCGGCTCAAAGGAGTATTCCGCGCTGCCATGATACTGCACGACTCGAACGGCGGAATCGGAACTAAGTGCCAGGGATTTTCGAATGTTACCAACGGTGCCTAGCGCCGCACCGCCCTTCGAAGCTCCTACAGCGACCTGGTTAGGGGTCACCCGACCGGCCCAGCCTACGAATGAATGAACTGACACATCCCGATCCCGAACTCGCGTAAGCCAAGGGGCGAGGGCTTCGGCCTCTGATGCGCCACTCCCTGAGTAGCCAAGCTTCCACGCGGCCAGTCTTGCAAGTGTTTCTGACAAGGCCGAATCAAGATAGTCGTAGCTATGGTTATTCCCGAGGCTGACGTAATCCACGCCCCCCTTCACAAGTGCGGGAAGCGTTTCCGGGTAGGAAAAGAATACAACTGATTTGGGGGCATGCTGGGTAGGCTCACGGGCCACCACTACACTCTCTAAATTCACCGAGACAAGGTCGGGGTAGCTCAAGTAGGGGCGCACCGCATCAAGGAGGCGATGGGTATCTTGCTCCCTGGCATCAGCTCGAATCTGTATCGGCTCACCAGGATTGGGATCATGGTAACGTCGACCCAGCATCACGTCGCCGCCGAAGGCCATCAGAACCCGTCCCGGTTGCTGCTTTACTAGCGTTATGGCCGGCACCAGGCCTGACCAGCGTTCTACTTCAAGATCGCTAAACGACTGTACGGATGGATAGTATCCCGGTGCTTCGAGTCTGATGAGATAGTGGGATGCGCGCGGTACCTTAGTAATAACGTTACCGCTGTCATCGGATGCGAAGACCTCCCCGTCAAGCTCGGCATAACCCGCAATCCCATTGTTGTCTTCATCAACCAGCATCAATCGCAAGGGGCGGTGGCCGGCGTCCACCGCGTGAGATAAAGAAGCAATGGTCAGGAGGAATAATCCAACGACGACCCGGTGAAAGCGCCGCAATTCAAAGCTGCTAGTCATCGCCCCATCGAGAACCGGGTTAGTACGCGACCAGGATACTCCTGAGCCGCCACCTCGCCATCACGAATTACACCTCGACCATTTACGAAGACATCGCGAACTCCGGTGGAAAGACGATTCCAATTCAGATAATCCGCCTGAGGTGCAAAAGTATCTGGATCAATGATTACCACATCCGCATGGTAACCAACCCGCAGCAAACCGCGGCGCGCCAGTCCAAACGTTTCCGCGGTTAGGGCGCTACTTCGATGGACGAAGGTAGCCATGTCCATCAGGCCTCGCTTCTTAACGTATGTCTCGTACTTCTTGGGAAAGCTGGCGTACTTGCGCGGATGGCGTTCATTTCCATCGGAAGAAGTCATCACCCACGATTGACGCATGAAGTGCTCAATGTCTTTGTCGCTCATATTGAAAGAGATGACTCGGGAATTCCCCAACTTAAGGATCTCGATCGCCGCCTGCGTGACATCAAGTTCCAAGACAGTAGCTGCTTCCGCCAAAGTCTTCCCCTGAAAACGCTCATCCGGACACGTAGCGATTAATAGCGCTTCAGCGCCCCCACGTCTGCGGATGTTGTCTTTTACGGCAACGAGAAGTTCTTCCCGCAAGCGGGTATCACGAAGCCTTTCCTGATAGCGCTGGTAGGAATCCGCTAGAGCCCAGCGAGGCATCACCGCATTGCGCAGATGAGTTCCCGACGCGGACCAGGGATACTGATCGGCTGTTACTCTGAGCCCTGAGCTTCGAGCTTGCTCTATCAACTCGACCGCCGCCTGGCTGTCACCCCACACATCTACACCCAAGGCCTTAATGTGACCAATGTGAACCGGGATATCCGCGCTCCGGCCAATCTCTATAGCCTCACGCAAGGCGGCAAGAAAACCCATCTGGTAGGAGCTCTCGTCACGGAGGTGAGTCTCATATACACCGTCGAGGGATGCCGCGACCCGGGACAATGCGATCACTTCATCGGTTGTCGCGTAGTTGCCTGGACTGTAGTACAAGCCCGTAGACAAGCCTAGAGCACCCTGTCTCATGCTCTGCTCCACCAAAGCCTTCATCTGCTTGAGCTCCTCGGCAGTCGGTGCTCGATCCTGTAGACCCATAACTTCCGTACGCACCGCGCCGTGACCCACAAATAGCGCGACGTTTGTGCCGATGCCCTGAGCGGTAAGCTGCCGCGCCAGCTTGCGAATATGCGGCGACCCGCTACCATCGTTACCGACAAAAACCGTGGTGACACCCTGCGTAAGGTAGTTGAGGTTCAGTCGCCGATCTTCAGCCCGTAGATCCACCAGGCTATGGGTATGAGGGTCAATAAATCCCGGGAGCACAAAGTGGCCACTGGCATCGACCAGCGTATCGGCTTGCCAAGAAATCGTTTCGGGATCGCCCAAGAAAGCAATGCGATCTCTGCGCAAGCCCACGGCTCGTATCGAGGGCTCTCTCAGAGATCCGTCGTAAACCAAACCTCCGAGAATCATCGTTTCAAAGTGTTCAACAGCGTTGGAGTCACTATGCTCTTCCGCCGCGCCCAACCCTGTTGATCCAAAGAAGCCCAGCAGCAGGAACGCATGAACAACGGCGTAGATTCCCCGCGTCTTGTGTTTGAAGCTCGTGATCAAAGGGTGCCCAACAGCTCGATCATCATCTGCTCCGCTGCGATCCGAGCGTAGCCGCGCAAGAATTCTCGATCAGTCTCATCCCCCAACTCGAAGGTGATAGCAGGGACGCCAAAGGTAGCGTGCATGTAAGCCTTTGAAGTCGGTCGGTCAGGATTATGGCCGGGCTTTACCGTAACCGGGTAACCCGGATAGGGCTCGCTCAGCGCCCTCTGTAAACGCGCAATCCAACTCCATGTGAAATTCGCCGGTCGAGTGGGCATGTCGCGCAATTGCGTATAAAGAACGTCATAGCGTGTGGAATGGAAGTCCAGAAACAAAGCCAAAGACTCGCTCGATCCTTCACGGAAGCGGGAAAACTCATCCCGTAACAAAGCCGTTTCCGGCTGGGTGAACGGCCCCCAATCGCGATTGAGGTCGATGCCACCCGTGCTGTGACGCCAATACCCGAGGGCAACACCGTCAGGGTTCATATTGGGCACCACCAGCACGCCAAAATGCTCACGGAAAACCGTGGCGAGCTTATCGTCCTCCCCAAGACGATCAACAAACTGCTCCAGGGCAAGCGCTCCGGTGACCTCAGGCGGATGTTGGCGACCGGTTAACGCGATAAAACGACCGGTACCCGCATCGTACTCAAGTTTAAGAATATCTCGCCCCTGGGCACTCTTGCCGAGAATTGACGACGCGAACACCCCCTGGGCCTCCATGTCCTTGGCCCAGAGGAAATAGTCCTCGTTATCGAACAACTCCTGCCCCGCTACCCAGATCGGTTTCCCCACTAAGCTCAACCGGAGGCTCGCGGTCCCTGACGATTCATCAACAGCCACGGCGCCGATACTGGCCCGTTGCCATCGCTCTCCGTCTGCACTGAGCTTTGGCCAATAGCGGTGCCGATGGTGGGTATAGCTGAGATGAACCACGATCTCGTGGTCCTTAGAGGAAGACACTCGAAACGCGTACCACGGACTGTGGTTTATCGGAGTGTTCTCTGGCGCGAAGCGGAGCTCGTAGCTACCGTCTTCGCGCCGCGCGCAACTGTTGAGGCTTCCACCCGCAAAGTCCGCATCGAACGACACATCGGCAAACATGCACAGTGCTTCAATCCCTTGCCGCGGCAGCTTCAGCTCATCCGCTAAAGCTTGGAAAGCGATTATCGCAACGAGGCTAACAACGGTCGTAAAGTTCTCCTTAAGCCGCCGAGTAAACCCCATGTTAGCCCCGCTTACCTGATGCACCTTGGTCTGCCCAAAGAAGCGCACGACTGACTGTTTCAATTGTAACCAAGGACAAAATGCGCTTCCTCGATTGCCGGCGAGAACTCTGGAGAAGGCTTAAACGCGGCTCGGCGAACAAACACAGAGCGAGTCCGTACGCCGAGCCCTAGCTGGGGCAACTCCGGGGGCACGCCATTCCACGACGGTGATTGCGACCGCTCGGTGACTTGGGACGAACTGATCGCCTGGGGAGCTTCGACTAGATGGCTGTTCATAGACTGTCTCGATGCTCTTGCTTTGCCAAGGAGTGGCACCACTGCCTGGTAGAACTTCTCCTAACTGTGCCAAACTGTACCAGTGTAAGACCAATGAGGTGTTACGTTGATAGGCTTTTGTGTTAACTGGTCCGAACTTATGTCAACGCAGTGTTAATGATGCCGCATGCCTGATGCCAGTCGTCCGTCCATACTCATTGTCGAGGATGAACTCGCTAGTCTGAAGCTGTTGGCGAGCTACCTGGAGGCCGAGAACTATCAGGTTTACACCGCCACCGACAGCGATCAGGCGGAGCAGGTTCTGAAAGACAAAATGATCGATGTTGTTCTACTCGATATTCGCATACCGGGAAAAGATGGACTCGCGCTAACGCGTGATCTACGCAGCACATCACCCATCGGAATTATCCTGGTCACCCAGAAAAAGGACGATATCGACAAGATCGTGGGCTTAGAAATGGGTGCCGACGACTACATCACGAAGCCCTACAACCCTCGGGAGCTTCTGGTAAGGCTGCGCAATCTGCTCTCGCGACTTAAAGCTGCAGCTCTGCCAGAAAGCAATCAGCTGGCCGAAGCGAAGGTCGCTTGCTTTGGCGAGTGGAACCTACTCCTGGGAAGACGATCACTGGAGGCGAGCGATGGCCTCACAACGCAGCTCACAGAGGGTGAGTTCAAGCTATTGACCGCATTACTGCAAAACCCGGGCTCCGTTATGAATCGTGACCAGATCATGAATCGCATGGAGCGACGCGATTGGTTTCCAACGGACCGCACCATTGATGTACTCGTTGCCAGACTTCGCAAAAAACTCAACGACAATCGCAAAGAACCGCGCTACATCGATACCGCAAGAGGTACAGGCTACATCTTTATCGCGGATATTGAGTGGCGGTAGCGGTTAAGCAGACGCCATGAACGCCTTGCGTATCCCCATACGTCAGAGTCTCTCATATCGCCAAACTCGAAACACCGTTATCGTCGCTTTTGTCATCGGGGTCATACTCAGCAGTGGGCAAATCTACCTCGACTATTTTTCCCAGCGCAGTGAAATTCAGGACTCGGTGCGCAACACCATCAGCACCGCAAATCGCGCGGCTTACCATGCGGCCTTCAACCTAGACGAGCTTGGCGCGACGCAAATCACGCGCGGGCTGATTAGCAATGCACCCATTGTTCGCGCCACCATCTTGGATCACAGCGGCGAGGTTCTGGGCTCCGCAGAGCGAGAAAGCCTAACGGACGTTTCAGCGGCATCGCGATGGCTCTTTGGTGCCTCTGAAGACATCTCCATCGAGCTGCTAAATGAACTCGAACACCGCGACCCGGTGGGAAGCCTCGGTCTGACCATAGACCCCGCATTGACCGCAGACAGTTTTCTACGTCGGGCGACGATCGTATTCCTGTCGGGGTTTCTGCGTAATTTTGTGCTAGCCGTGTGTTTGATTGCGGTTTTCTACTACACAACGACACGTCCACTGCTTACTGCCAGCGCTCCCATTCAACGAGGTGTTACGGACCAACAAATACCCATGCCCCCGGGACACCACAACGATGAGTTAGGGATACTCATCGCCGCATTCAACGAGCATCTATGGACCATCGAAGAACAACATCGGCAGATTCGAGACACGAACGAGAATCTTGAAAAACTAGTGGCCGCTCGAACCGATGAACTCGCGCAAAAGAACGCTGAATTGATTCGAGAACGGGAGCTTGCGGTGGAAGCGAGTCAATCGAAATCTGACTTCCTCGCCATGATGAGTCACGAGATTCGCACACCAATGCATGGGGTTTTGGGGATGGCAGAACTACTCGCCGAATCGCCCCTGGATCAAGAGCAGTCCGAGTATGTGGAGGCCCTTACGGACTCCGGTCGCTCGCTCCTGGCATTAATGAACTCTGTCCTCGATTACGCAAAGTATGAGCAAGGCCATTATGAGCTGCATGAAAGCAATTTCGATTTAAGGCGGCTCGTTGGTGGCATCGTATTTTTGCTCAGCCCCACAGCGGAAGCCAAACATGTGCTGCTATCTACCAATCTTGGGGCTTCCGTTCCCCAGTTTGTCCGCGGGGATGCGGAAAAACTCCGGCAAGTCTTGTTAAACCTACTCACCAACGCAATTAAATTTACCGAGGAAGGAGAAGTTAAACTGGTTGTCCGTCCTGTCCCACCATTGCCAGGGGCGGAGGCCCGCTTAAGGTTTGAAGTGCAGGACACGGGGCCAGGGATACCCAAAGCAATACAACGCCAAATTTTTGAGCCTTTTCGACAAGCTGGAACCCATATCGCACGGCATTACGGAGGCAGTGGCCTGGGGCTGTCGATCTGCCGGGAGATAGTGCTCGCCCAGCGGGGAGAAATTGATGTCGAGTCCGAGGAGGGCGCTGGATCGACGTTCTGGTTTGAACTCACCTACGAGATCGCGACCTTCTCCCACGAGACTGGCGATTCTGGCAACGCCGATAACACACCGCATGGAAAATTTGCGATGGCCAAATCAGCTACCGTGCTCGTGGTAGATGACGTAGCGATCAATAGGCGGCTTATCGAGGGGCAACTTGGGCGCAGTGGCTACAACATAATCGGCGCCAGTGATGGCCTTGAAGCCCTTGAGCGAGCGCGCTCCACAGCCGTCGATCTAATCTTGATGGACCTGCAAATGCCCGTCATGGATGGCTTACAAGCCACACACCGACTACGCAACATGAGTGATGCTGACGTTTCCAGCGTGCCTATCGTGGGCATCACGGCCAATCTCGACAAGGATAGACGCTCGGCCTGCCTTAAAGCCGGCATGACCGAAGTAATAGCCAAACCCATTGACGCCGCTTCCTTGCGTCAACTGCTAAGGAACTTGCTGCAACAGGCGTCCAACATAGATGTCGCTCTTGAGCAAGAGAACTCGCCTTCCTATCTCGATAGATCTGTGCTTCAGGCACACATCGATGCGCTGGGAAAACTCCACGTGGACTCTCTCTACCGAGAAGCCGTCGAGATTCTAAGAGATCGAACGACGAACCTCATCAAGTCCTGTCAGGATCAAAGCAGCACCGCAGAAGACGACGCTCATGCCCTCGCAGGGCTGTCTTCAAACTACGGACTCGTGTGCATGGGCGACCTCTGCGCCCGCCTAGAAACGGCGCTGGGGGCCGACAATAGGACACTCGTCGCGGAACTTGGCGAGCGCCTCGAAGACACATGTACACAAACAATATGGGCTGTGAATCACGTACTACAACAGCCTTCGCAGCAACCACTTGCCGCTCCTATCCCCAAACCGTCATCGCAATGAAATTACCCTCTTGTGTTTTCGGCGTTTTTCTTGCCGGCGTTTTGATTGCCCCGGGCACGGCCCGCCATGGGCTGGCAGAGAGTATCGAAGTACTGACGGAACGCTCGCCCTTTACGCAACTCACCGATGAGCCAGGTTCGGGGGGTGAAGCCACGGAATTCGTTAGGCTGCTGATGCAACGAGCTAGTCTGGACTACCAACTGAGTTACCTGCCTTGGCGGCGGGCCTACCGGTATGTGCTAGAAGAACCTAATGTCCTAATCTATCCCCTTGCACGCAGCAAAGACCGAGAACAGCAGTTCGCCTGGGTAGGCGAATTGATTCCCGTCACCTACTACCTTTTCCGTCGTCGGGATCGCGACGACGTGCAGCTTGCAAGCCTTCAAGACGCCAACAACTACCGGGTAGGCGTGGTGAACTACCATGTGCACCACGAGCATTTGGAGGCCCAGGGAATTCACAGCCTTCAGCCAGTGAATAGTAATCTGCAAAACTTGAAGAAAGCATTACTCGGTCGTATCGATCTGTTCCCAATGAGTGACGGCGGCTTGCTGCCGATCTGTCGACAAAATGACATCGACTGCAGTCAGTTCGAACCGATTTTTAAGCTCGAGGGAATTTCCGGGGGGCTCTATCTGGCCTTCAGTCGACAAACCGATGCCGCGACAGTCACCTCCGCGCAGAATGCTTACGCGGACCTGGTCGCGAACGGAACGCACAAGGATTTGTTCTCTATGCGATTCAGGGAGATCGAAATCTTCAACCGGCAATGGTTCGAATTTACTTCCGAAACCAAAACTCCTTAGCAGTTGTATCTTCGGAAGGTGTGAATGACCTCGCCCTAACGCACGAAACCTGGGGAGCCAAAACTCCCCAGGGTTCCATTCCGATTTTGTCGAAGTGACCGACTACCAGTTGATCAGGTAATCAAGATACACATAACGTCCGCGATTGGAGTGCAGGCTACCAAAAAAGCCAAGCTGCTCATCCGCAATCGGTGGATCTTCGTCAAACAGATTATTGACGCCCAGGCGTAAACGAGAACCGTCAGCGAAACCACCGGCAAATCGATAATCTAAGGAAGCGTTTACCGTAAGAAATTCATCGATTGGTAAAGCCTGACCAGGATTTGCCGTATCACCATCGGCACGCGTGCTGGTGTCTTCCACATCACCCACATAGTTAACAAACATACCGGCCCCCCACTGATCGCGCCGCCAGCGAGCGGAAGCCGTACTACGCCAACGCGGACGGCCGTTTTGCTTAACCAATGACCCGGCACCCTCCGCCGCGAGACCTGCATCAATTATGATTTGCTGCTCGGGCCCAGGCTCTTGGTCAAACTTTATCAGGTAGGCCCCATTCCATGAGAAATCGAACACGCCAAGGTCGGACTCCACCGTGTAGAAGGCGCTGAGGTCAACCCCAGACATCTCACGTAGTTCCTGGTTCTGGAAGATATCGTTGAAAACCGTAGGTTCGCCGGTCTCGGGATCACGTTCCAGCCGATCCAAAGACGATCCTTGCTCCCGCAGAATAGAGTCTAGTAATACGGCGTTATCCGCATTGAGCAGACCCACCACACCATCTTGCTCGATCTCCCAGTAATCGACCGTAAAGGTCAAATTGTCCGTTGGGCTGAGCACGAAACCAATGGTGAAGTTCTCGCTTTCCTCTGGCTCAAGATCTTCGTTGCCCGTGCGACGCTCCTCTACGCCTCCACTAAAGCCCGTTACGGGGTCATTAACAGTGTTTACGACAGTTACCGCAGGAATATTGGTCTGAGTCAGATTTGGGGCCCGAAAACCTTCGGAATAGGCACCGCGGATCTGCAGCCAGTCGACGGGATACCAAGAAACCCCCAACTTTGGCTTGGTTACATCACCAACGTCCGAGAAGTCCTCGTAGCGCACCGCGAACTGTACATCGACGCTTTGAGCACCGGGAACATCACGTAACACCGGTATCAGTAGTTCAGCATACAGCGAAGTCACCCGCCGTGAACCCGACGCATCGGGTGAGGCGCTACTACCGACGATATCGCTGAGGTTTAAAAGTTCGCCAGTAACTTGATCGACAAACTGAATGGTTCCGTCGGAACGAGGGTCTCGATCCTCATTAAAATCTTCCTCACGCCATTCAAGACCCGTGGCAATACCGACGCTACCGGCAGGCAGTTCGAACAGAGCGGGATTGGAGAGCTTGAAGTCCGCAAGGGTCAGTGAGGTTTCGCTCGCGCGACGCACACTGATTAGCATTGGATCAATGGCCGATTGGGGGTTCGGCGTTGGATCAAAAGGGCTCGTTGGATCGCCGATGTCCAATCCATTAAAAACATTGTAGGTATCGGGGGTATCGCGAAGCAATTGCTGCTGAAACAGTGTGCTGCTAATGCGATTCGCTGTGGTGTCTACGGTTTCTGCCTCGCTGTAAACAAACCCCGTGTCGTAGTCCCATCCGCCCACGTCACCCCGTGCTCCAACCACGAAGCGAAAGCTCTCGTCTTCTACATTTACTCGACGGAAACCGGTATCGAAAGGTGTAAACGCGCGCAACTCAAAACCCAATCCCTCATCGGGTACGTTCGGGTCCCCCGCGGGAACCACTCGATTAGGGTTTACTCGACCATCATCAAAGGTAACGGGACCAAGGGGGTTCCAGTAGTAGTCTGCAGGTACAGTGAAGCGACCATTAGATAAAGGCCCCGCCTGCTCTCGCACCCGGTTGGTTTCTGCTTCGTAGTAAGAAAACTCTGTGTAAAGCTCGACCCGCTCATTCAGATCGTGACCTATGGTGCCGTAAAAGTTGATGCGTTCCGTTTCTGGAGTAAGTTGCCGAGTAGCATTACGATTAGCGCGCAAAGCTCGATCCCCGGAACCTCCGTCAAGACAGAGGCCACCACCGATATCGTAGGTACAGTCCTCAGGAGACAAGGTGCCACCGTTGTCACGCGTCAGCGTCGATGGACGAACGTGCTGAGTGCCGAGGCCATCGTACGTGAACGCGCCCCAACCCAAAAAGGTACCCGAGCGATTATCGAGACTCGTGTCGCCCGCAAACAGCGGATCAGACTCAAATAGCCCTCGCAAATCCGAATCTCGAGCGTAAACACGATCTGCCGCGTTCAAAGCGCTTCGATCAAAATAGGCTCCACTGAGCATCACCGAGGTTCGGCCTTCATTGAATACGAAACCCTTGCCCGCGTTTATAATCAACTCATCGAGGTCCGTGTCTTGGGACTGACCGTAGCGAATGTTGAATTCGCCCTCCTCGAAATCGTCTCGAAGGACGTAGTTCACCACGCCGGCCACTGCATCACTTCCGTACAAGGCGGCAGCCCCATCCCGGAGGACCTCTAGCCGGTCAATGCTTGCAACCGGTATCGTATTTGCATTTGTTGTTACCACGGGAATACGGTTTTCAGTCTGCGTACCAGGGTGCAGCACCATGCGGCGCCCATTAATGAGGACCAGAGTGTTGCCGGTCCCCAAGCCCCGCAGGTTTATTGAGTTCACGTCACCTCTCGCGGCATTCACGCCCGTTGTTGTGGAATCATTGAACCCAACAAATCCCATTTGCGGGATAGAGCGAAGTAGCTCGTCTCCAGTAGCCGCCCCGGTAAGGGCTATATCTTCTGAATTCAATACGGACACCGGTAATGAACCCGCAATATCTGCCCCCTTGATCTGGCTACCGGTAACAAACACCTCCTCGATAACACGCTCCGGCGAGCTGCTCTCCGTTTGGGCGTAGAGTGGCGTGGTAGAAAGTACGGTGAGGCTGGAAACGGCCAGCGCTAGCTTACGTTGTCTGAACATAATCCCTCGTCCCTGTTGACTGGTGCCGTGTTGCAAACAAATCGGCTCGAATCTTTATTTGACTTTGCTCGGAGCCTACGCCGGCTGTGTAAACGGACAATGGGAGCGATATTGCGCTTCGTAGCAATTTGTTAACAGGTCGTTAACGAGGGCTTTCTCCGAGAAGCGTGGTTAGCGAGGAGCCTTGCCTGACTATGTATTGTTTTGTGAATACACCGTTAACGTCAGAAGTTTATCTAAAACTACCGCAGCGAGTGTACCTATACTCGACTCGACCCTTCGCCAACTCCGTAAGAGCTGCACCTTGCCAAACGATAAGCATTCAGAAGATGTCCAAACCGAGCCCATTGCTCGTATTGAAGAAACCGGCACGGGCACATTGGAACAGCCTGATCTCAACTTGGCGCGAGTTCGATTCCTCGCACCACTTATTCGCCCCACCCTGTGGTTCCTTATCGTTTCTCTCGCTGCAGCGCTATACGCAAACTCGAGCGTCGATCGGCAATGGCGAGAACGGAAAACAGTCCATGAGACCGAAGAACGTCAGGACGGCCGCCTCTACTACCTTGCTCAAGGGCAATGGCGAGAACTCGCCGGGGCGGTGCCCTACGGGCAGTCATCTCTGCGACAGGCGAAGCTGGACGAAACTGGGGATGCGCCGAGCGTAGAGTCCCAGTGGGTCTTTGAGTACGACACCGATGGGCAGGCTATCTACTCTCGCTTAACGGCAGCGTTTCACTACGGTCCCTGGTCCTTACTGCCAGCAATTGTAGCCGTAGCTTTGTGCTTGCTTACCAAAGAGCCTCTGACGGCGCTCCTCGGAGGTATTCTGACCGGCGCTTTTTTGCTCGGGCGCTTCGATATCACCGACGCCGTGTTAATCCCAAACCTGGCGACGGAAAGTGCCGCCGGAGTGCTTATTCTCTATCTGTGGCTATTGGGTGGCCTTCTGGGGATCTGGTCGCGAACCGGTGCGGCCCAGGCATTTGCTAGCTACATGACCCGTCACTTCGTACGCGGTCCGAGGTCTGCGAAGTGCGTCGCCTGGGGCCTGGGAGTCCTTTTCTTCCAAGGGGGCACCATGAGTACCGTGCTCGTGGGCTCCACGGTGAAACCTCTGGCAGATGAGCACAAGGTGAGCCACGAGGAGTTAGCCTATATTGTTGACTCCACCGCCTCTCCCATCGCATCGGTTATCGCCTTCAACGCCTGGCCCGCTTACATTCAAGCGTTGATTGTCATTCCTGGGGCTGCGTTTCTAGCTACAGAGGCTGACCGCGTCGCTTTCTTTTTTGCCAGCGTACCGTTTAGCTTCTACGGTATGTTGGCCGTATTGGGTACTCTCTTACTCAGCGTTGATATCGACCGGTTTTCCGGGCGAGGTATCCGTCAGGCTCGACAGAGGGCAAAGACCAGCGGCCACTTAGATGCACCAGACGCCAGCCCGTTGAGCGCCCGAGAACTTCAGGAATGCCGTGTCCCCAAGGGTTATCGGCCTCACGTGCTGGAGTTTGTGGGGCCATTGACGGTACTTATCGGGGTGGCGATCGGAACGTTCATCACGCTCGGCACTCCAAAGGTGAACTGGGCATTTGGCGCCGCCTTGAGCATCGCGGCGCTCAGTGCCTTGGGTCGAGGAATGAGCCTCGGGCATCTTGTCGAGGGGTTTGGCGACGGACTTAAGGGCGTGGTACTCGCCTCGGTCATCCTAATGCTGGCAATCACTGTGGGAGCGATCAGCAAGGAGGTCGGCGCAGGACAGTATATGGTTGATCTCCTCGGCAGCCGAATCCCGTTCTGGTCCCTTCCCGTGGCGTTACAGGTGCTGACAATGATCACGGCGTTTTCGACCGGTACAAGTTGGGGCACCTACGCAATTACGTTTCCCCTGGCCATGCCGCTGGCCTGGGTGATCGCGCAACAACCCGAAGTGACGAACCTGGAGTTGTATATGTCGGTTTGTTTCGCTGCGGTTCTCAACGGCAGCGTTTATGGCGATCAGTGTTCGCCCATCTCCGACACAACGATTCTCAGTGCCATGGCCACAGGTTGCGACTTGATGGATCACGTGACCACGCAGATTATTCCGGCAAGTATCGCTGCGATCAGTGCCGGAGTCCTATGGACCCTGGTGGTTGTGCTCTTTGCCTAGCTTTGGCGTGAAAAACCCAGCCTGGCGTGGAGACAGGGGCGGGGGATGGATGAGAGTGATCCAAGATTCGTTGCACCTGACTTAGAGCTATATCAAACGTTTCGGCGATCTCCTGCGCATAGCCCTTGTCGCGCGCGGCCAGGAACAGGAGAACACGCTCCGCATTGGTAGATCCAACTAGTGATTCAAACATGCGACTCACCGCCAAAGCTATATTACAGAACGTGTTATTTATAAAACATAAAGTGTTTTATACGATACAGTGTAATCCCCCCATTCCCCGAT
>DIYG01000143.1 GCA_002428935.1 Halieaceae bacterium UBA6060 | reverse complement strand
AGCCCAGCCCAGCCCAGCCCAGACCAGCCCAGCCCAGCCCAGCCCACCGCCTCCCTGCTCCAACAAAACACCGCAAACGCCAATGATGCTTCTAATCACGCGTCTAAAGCCTTGTATCACGGCAAAAACCCGAAATCTCAGAGCACAAGGGAGCGAACTATTCCCGCCCGGAGATGCTGTAACCCCACCCCGCTGCCCGCTATAATCGCGCCCGCCCGCACCTCTGCATCCGTAAACCTTTAGAAATAGCTCCGGTAGGCCTTAAAGCCTGTTGGAAAGAGACATATCGTGATCGAAAAACTTCGCAACATCGCCATCATCGCCCACGTCGACCACGGCAAGACGACCCTGGTGGACTGTCTCCTGCGTCAGTCTGGCACCCTCGATCGCCGCAACGCGGATGCCGAGCGGATCATGGATTCCAACGATCAGGAGAAGGAGCGGGGGATCACCATCCTGGCCAAGAACACGGCCATTAACTACGGCGACTATCGCATCAACATCGTCGACACGCCAGGACACGCTGACTTTGGTGGTGAGGTAGAACGGGTACTGTCCATGGTCGATTCCGTTCTCCTGCTGGTGGATGCGGTGGACGGACCCATGCCACAGACGCGTTTTGTGACCTCGAAAGCCTTTGCCCAGGGCCTGAAACCTATTGTTGTGGTGAACAAGGTCGATCGTCCTGGCGCGAGGCCGGACTGGGTTGTCGATCAGGTTTTCGATCTGTTTGACGCCCTGGGCGCCTCTGAGGAGCAGCTGGACTTCCCGGTCATCTACGCCTCGGCGCTGGAAGGCATCGCTGGCCTCGATCACTCAGAGATGGCCGGCGATATGGAGCCCTTGTTCAAGACCATTCTTGACCACGTGCCAGCACCGGCTGTGGACACGGACGGCCCCCTGCAGTTGCAAATCAGTGCTCTGGATTACAGCAGTTATGTCGGCGTGATCGGGGTGGGTCGTATTACCCGCGGCGCCGTCAAACCGAACACCAATGTCACGGTGATCGATCGCGAGGGCGCTCAGCGCAACGGTCGCGTGTTGCAGGTAATGGGTTACCTAGGTCTGGAGCGCGTCGACACGGATCTGGCATCGGCCGGGGATATCGTCTGCGTTACCGGTATCGACGGTCTGCACATCTCCGACACCCTGTGTGATCCCGCGGCCCCAGAGGCCCTGCCAGCGCTTTCCGTGGATGAACCTACCGTAAGCATGACGTTCCAGGTCAACGATTCGCCCTTTGCTGGGAAAGAAGGCAAATACGTGACCTCGCGGAACATCGCCGAACGCCTGGAGCGCGAACTGATCCACAACGTTGCCTTGCGGGTCGAGCCCGGTGACAGTCCTGACAAGTTCAAGGTCTCCGGTCGAGGCGAACTCCACCTGTCCGTGCTTATAGAGACCATGCGCCGGGAAGGATTTGAATTGGGCGTGTCGCGGCCCGAGGTGATTCGAAAAGAAATAGATGGCGTGATGCAGGAGCCCTTCGAAGAACTGGTTATCGACTGTGAGGAGCCTCATCAGGGTGCTCTCATGGAGGAGCTGGGCGCACGCCGCGCGGAACTCAAAAACATGCAACCTGATGGCAAGGGTTGGGTGCGTTTGGAGTTCATGGTTCCCGCCCGGGGTTTGATTGGTTTCCGCTCCTTGTTCCTGACCTTAACCTCGGGCAGCGGCACCATGACCCATGTGTTTGATCACTATGGGCCCGTCAAAGAAGCACCCATCAGCCATCGCAATAATGGCGTGCTCGTGTCCATGGTTAAGGGCAAGACTTTGGCCTACGCCCTATACAACCTCCAGGATCGAGGCCGCCTGTTTATCGATCCCAACGTGGATGTCTATGAAGGCCAGATCGTTGGCCTGCACAGCCGTGGCAACGATCTGGTGGTGAATCCCACCAAAGCCAAGCAGCTCACCAACGTTCGTGCATCCGGCACCGACGAGGCCCTGATCCTCACGCCGCCGGTTCGCCATAGCCTGGAACAGGCCCTGGAATTCATCGAAGACGATGAGCTCGTGGAGGTAACCCCCGACAGCATTCGTCTGCGCAAGAAGCTGTTGCTCGAGCACGAGCGCAAACGCGCATCCCGGGCGGCGGCCGTCGCCTGATCAATGCAGGCCCTGCTCCAACGGGTAAGGGAAGCCCAGGTAAGCATCGGCGGGGAGGTAGTAGGTCGCATTGGTCCAGGCTTGCTCGTGTTCCTGGGCCTTGAGCCCGAAGATGAGTTGGAACAGGGCAAGGCGCTGTTACAGCGTGTATTGAACTATCGAGTATTTGCCGATGACCAGGGCCGGATGAATCGAAGCTTGAGAGACGTAGGTGGTGGTTTAATGCTTATTTCTCAGTTCACCCTGGCGGCGGATACCTCTCGGGGCTTGCGGCCAGGGTTCTCCACGGCGATGACGCCCACGGAGGCGGAGCCTTTGTTCGATGCCCTGTATAGGTTTGCATGCGCTGAGCATCCGTCTGTGGCGGGCGGGCAGTTTGGTGCGGATATGCAGGTCAGTCTAACCAATGACGGCCCTGTCACCTTTCTCCTGCGCAGTCGCCAGCAGCGCTGACGGGCGCTCGGTTTAGCGCCCGGTAAACGGGCCCGGCAACGGGGCTGCGGTGAGGTGAATTGCTGGCTACAGCCCTTATGCGGGCAGGTCCATTTCCAGATGGGGGATGCCATCCTCCAGATAAGGCTCCGAGGACACAACAAAGCCCAGGGATTCGTAGAGATCCTTCAGGTGAGCCTGGGCGCCGATGCGTATGGGGTGCTCGGGCCAACGCTTGCGGTTGAAGGCGATGCCGCGCCGCACCAAATCACGGCTTAGGCCTCGCCCCCGACCCTGGGGAGCAACCACGATGCGACCGATGGCACTGGCGTCTTCATAAGCCGTGCCCGGGGGAAAACAACGCTGATAGGCCAGTAACTGATCCTCCTCGCGGTACAGCCAATGCCAGGCGCGATGGTCTTCGCCATCGGGGTCCAGGTAGGCGCACTCCTGTTCTACAACGAATACTTCCCCTCGAAGTTGCAGGAGGTCGTACAGATCCCGCAGTTCGAGGTCGTGGAACGGCGTGCACCACCAATGCCCATCTGTCTCGATCATCTGTTAGCAGTTCTCGGCAAAACCTGTGAAAAGACGATGCTAATCGCCCGCGATCATGGCCGCCAGTAGAACGGTTGTTCTCGGGGTCTGGAGAACTTGTTATGATCGCTTTTATCGCGCTCCTAGCAGCGCTGTCGCGGTGTTTTCCATGAACACACCGGGCCTTTGACACCCAGGATATGCATGCTCGCGAGCGTTGATCTGCCAGAGGACTTCAAGCTGCTAAATCAGCAGTTTCGAGGTTTGGTTCAGGCCCTTCTTGATGAAATCGAGGTGCTGCCCGTCCGCGTAGAGGTCGCACCTACGCAGTCGGGCAATTTCCGTGGTTTTGATCCCGCCAAGTTCTATCTTGTCGAAAGCGGCACGGTCACGGCGCGCTATGCGGACCGCTCCGTTTATCTGCTGGAAGAGGGTGATCTGCTTCTGCCGGATGTAGCGGGCACGCGAGATGTTGACGCCGCCGTTTACTACGGCAGCGAAGCGGGAGCCAGTCTCAACGGCTATAGCGCCCTGGAGTTTATGCAGAGCGTGTTTACTCGCCCGTCCACGACAAAACTCTGGACTCGCCTGTTAGTGACCTACAGCGGCATGATGTTGCGACTCACGGCGATGCAAACCCAGGCCGACGTGATCACCACGCCGGGCTTTGCCGTTTATGAGCCGGGCGAGATCATCATTACCCAGGGTGAACGCGCCCAGTATGTATTCAATATGACCGCGGGACTGGCGGACGTCATGGTCGATGAGGTGCCCGTGGGGATCATCAGCCCCGGCGAGATTTTCGGCGCTATGGCGGCCCTCACCCACGCCGATCGCAGCGCCACGGTGCGCGCCCGCAGTCGCTGCAGTGTGGTCAAGGTTCCCACCAGCCAGTTCACGGATCTTATTAAGAGCAATCCCGCGACGATTCACGCGCTCCTCACGGATATGGCCAACTCCATCGTGTCCCTGAATGAACAGGTGGTACAGGCCCGGAACGCTACACCCGATGGGGATGACGACGACAGTTGATCCGTTGCGGATTTCCCCGGCTTTTTCTTCTCAACCTATTTACTGAGTACCCGAAACGATGAGTGACGATCGCATCATCGATGACGATGGCATCGAAGGCGTTTCCCTCAAGCAATATGCGGAAAAAGCGTATCTCGATTATTCGATGTACGTCATTCTGGACCGTGCCCTGCCGCATATCGGCGATGGTCTGAAGCCGGTCCAGCGGCGCATCGTTTACGCCATGAGCGAGCTTGGCCTGAAGACCAACGCCAAGTTCAAGAAGTCAGCGCGGACCGTCGGCGATGTTATCGGTAAGTTTCACCCCCACGGCGACAGCGCGGCCTATGAAGCCATGGTGCTTATGGCTCAGGGCTTCAGCTACCATTATCCCCTGGTCGATGGGCAGGGCAACTGGGGTTCACCGGATGACCCCAAGTCCTTCGCCGCGATGCGTTACACGGAATCTCGGCTCACGGCCTACGCCGATGTGCTTCTCGGAGAGCTGGGCCAGGGAACCGTGGACTGGGTACCCAACTTTGACGGTACCCTCGAAGAGCCGGCACTGCTTCCGGCGCAGGTACCCAATGTCCTCCTCAACGGCACCACAGGGATCGCCGTGGGTATGGCCACGGATATTCCCCCGCACAATCTTCGCGAAGTGGTGCGCGCGGCCATCAAACTGTTGGAAGCGCCGAAAACATCCCTTGCGGAACTGTGTGAAATTGTCCTGGGGCCGGATTTTCCCACGGACGCCGAGATCATTACGCCGCCGCAGGATATCGCCCAGATCTACGCCACGGGTCGCGGTGCGCTGCGCATGCGCGCTATCTGGGAAGTGGAGCAGGGCGATATTGTCATCAACGCGCTACCCCATCAGACCTCGGGGTCTCGGGTGTTGGAACAGATTGCCCAGCAGATGCAGGCCAAGAAGTTGCCCATGGTGGCGGATCTGCGCGACGAGTCAGATCATGAAAATCCCACCCGCCTGGTCATCGTACCGCGCTCCAATCGCGTCGATCGCGAGGCGCTGATGAGCCACCTCTGCGCAACCACAGATCTGGAGCGCAGCTATCGGGTCAACATGAACATGATCGGCATCGACGGTCGACCCGGAGTGCGCAGCCTGGACGGGATTCTGCGCCAGTGGTTGAAGTTCCGTCGAGAGACGGTCCGACGCCGGCTCACCCACCGTTTGGAACGGGTGAGTCGCCGCCTGCATATTCTCGAGGGCTATCTCGTTGCCTTCCTCAATATCGATGAAGTGATTCACATCATTCGCACGGAGGACAAACCGAAAGCGGCGCTGATGGCCCGCTTCGGGATTACCGACGTACAGGCGGAAGCGATCCTAGAGCTCAAGCTGCGAAATCTCGCCAAGCTCGAAGAGATGAAAATTCGCGGTGAGCAGGACGAGCTTGAAAAGGAGCGGGATTGGCTGGAGAAGACCCTGGGCTCCGATGCGCGCATGAAGACCCTTATGCGTAAGGAACTCACGGCCATCGCCGAGAAATACGGCGACGATCGACGTTCTCCGATCGTCGGTCGTGAAGAGGCAAAGGCCTTCAGCGAAGTCGACCTCATGAGTGCTGACCCCATCACCGTGGTGCTGTCGGAAAAAGGTTGGATCCGCGCGGCCCGCGGACATGAGGTGGATCCTGCGGCTCTGAGCTATAAGTCCGGTGACCGGTTCAAACTCGCCGCTCGAGGACGCAGCAACCAGCAGGCGGTTATCCTGGATTCCACGGGCCGGGCCTACACCCTGCCGACCCATAATCTGCCATCGGCGCGGGGGCAGGGAGAGCCTTTAACGGGGCGTATCAATCCACCTTCCGGCGCTGGCTTTGACGGTCTACTCCTCGGTGATCCTAGTCAGCGCTGCCTCCTGGCGTCCGATGCGGGTTACGGCTTTATCACCAGCCTCGGAGATTTACATACCAAGAATCGTTCCGGTAAGGCCGCCTTAACTTTGCCAGCGGGTGCTCGGGCCGTGTGCCCCGTAGCCGTGAACGAAGGTGCGGCCTGGGTCGCCGCGGTGAGCAACGAGGGTCGCTTGTTGGTGTTTCCCTTGAGCGAGTTGCCAAGTCTGGCGCGGGGTAAAGGGAACAAGATCATCTCCATCCCCGCCGCCCGGGCTCGCGAGCGCGAAGAATGGGTAGTGGCGGTAACCGTGCTCAGCGATGACGACGGTCTTACGGTCTGGGCCGGTAAGCGTCACCTGACCCTGAAGCGCAGCGAGCTGGATCACTATCGCGGGGAACGCGGTCGTCGCGGCAATAAATTGCCCAGGGGCTTTCAGCGGGTGGAGCGCATGGAAGTGGCAAACTAGGGAGTAGGCTTACGGCGTGAGCGCTTGGGCCGACGCGGTGTATCCGTGGGACTCTCGTTAGGCCTCAGGTGAACTCGCGCCAAGTTAGCGACAAGGCGAGCAGCCTTCTTAGCTTTGGTCACCCTGGGGTTTGATGCGCTCCACGATCAGTTCCGCTTGATGCTGAAGCAGTTCTTCCTGATCCTGCGCCAGGTTTTGCAGGGCCCGATACTCAGACTCCGCGTCCTCCCGGTGCTCCGTGCTTGCCGTCGGGCGGAGGGCATCACTCAATTGCTCATCGTGGAACACGCTCTCGGCAATGAGCACGGCGGGAAATTCTTTCTGCGCCAGGCAGGCCTCGCGGAGTTCGTCGATGGCTCCCTGGAGATACAGCCGCGGATAGATATCGTCCGCGTCGTCGGGCCCTTCCTCACAAAACCCCACGGCCACGGCAACGTCGAGAGACAGCCTGGTCCGAGACCCTAAACCGTCGGTGATGAGGGCGAGAAGCCGGGCAAAGCACGCCGCTCGCAAGCCCTCGCTACCGGCATTGGGTTGTGCTTGGAAACGAACCAGGAGACCAAAGGGTCGACTTACGGACACCTCCCCTCGATAGCATTGCGCCGCCGCCTGGGTGATCTGCTGCAAGCGGCGGGTGTAACGATGGAGATTGCTTTCGCTAAGGGTGTCTACGTAGCGAGCGAGGCTGGCCAAATGGACAAAGGCGATGGCGCTTTGACGATAATCCGTGGCGGCGGCGGGAATGGGAGCGTGGCCGCGCAGCATATCCAGGGGCAGCAGGCCGACGGTTTCTTCAAGTCGTCGCACCTCGTTCTCCGTGTGGTGCTGGCGCTCATCCGTGGGTAGAGACAGTTGCGAGTCCATGGCCAGCAGTCGCACAGATAAACGCTGGGCAAGTACCCGGGTGCCGAGAAACACGGCGAGACTCAGAGCTCCCACCAGGGCCAACAGGCTGAACAGAAAGCGTCCGCGACTCTCCTGAGATGCCCGTCGATTTACGGCGACGGCGATTTCCCCAGCCACATCACCACCAATCAGTATGGGCGCCAGGTAGAGTCCTGTGTCCGCCGTATCGACGTGCCCCGCCGATCCCATGACCGTGCCCTCGACATCACTCAGAGTGATACCCGCGGCCAAGGCTGCGTCGATAAAGCGCTGGAGCGTCGCTCGGGCCGCAAGCAAATCGCTGCTCTGCAAGGGATCCCGAACGCTGATGGCAATCTGCCGCGCCAGGGCTTCGCCGTAGACCCTTTCCTGCTCGTTTTGCAGATAGGTGCTGGAGGTGAGTGCCAGCCATAATAGGCACAGGCCGACAAGCAGGGCGCTGGCCGCAGCGATCAGCGGTAACTGAATCGTTAGGCTTTGCGTACTCAGGCGATACATGGGTGCGCGGTGCGATTGTTCACCGGTGCAGTATAAGCTGCCGCGGGGACCGGGTCTCGCGCTGTCATTCATGGGTCTGGGTTAACATGGGTAGTCCATTCCCTCATCCGCCGATACCACCGTTCATGACCTTGTCCTTCCAGCTGCGTAGCATGCCGGGCCTGGCGGCCTTGCAAGCACTTTTACCCTCGCTTCTAAAGGCGGAGTCCGTGCGCATTGATGATTCCGCTGCAACGCTGGTGTGTAGCGTCCCGGACGCGGAAGCGGCTGCCTTTGAGGCCGCGCACACCGATGTTCTTGAACGCCTGGGTCTTGGCTGGCAATTGCATGCGAGGAACCAGGCGGAGGAAACCCTGGGACGAGAGTACTCCTGGGCCGATGCAGTGATGACCCTGATCATCCCGCCGGACGTGGCTTTTCCAGCGGATATCATTGCGCAACTGGCCGAGTGGAATTTACAACTTCGCGGTGTTCGCCGGCTCAGCGCCTGGGCCAGCAACGAATTGGCCTTTGAGTTGTATCTAGACGATTGGGCGCGAGCGGCGAAACTCCAGGCGGCGTTACCGGCCCTGGCAGAACGCTGGGGTGTTGATGTGGCCCTGGCAGAGGCCGACAGCAAACGCCCGCGGCGCAGGCTCATCGCCTTTGATATGGACTCGACGCTGATTCGCTGTGAGGTCATCGACGAGCTGGCCTCCCGAGCGGGCGTGGGAGAAACCGTGGCGGCCATCACGGCCAGGGCCATGCGTGGAGAGCTGGATTTTCGCGCCAGTTTTCGCGAGCGCATGGCCAGCCTACGGGGCTTGGACGAGTCCGCCCTAACCCAGGTGGTTCAGAGTTTACCGTTGATGCCCGGCGTGGAGTCTCTGCTCAAAACCCTGCGAGCCCAGGGCCATTACACGGTGATTCTCTCCGGTGGCTTTGACTACTTTGCCCGGCATTTACAGGAAAAGTTGGGCTTTCACGAACTCCACGCCAACGTACTGCAAATCCGCGATGGAGCCTTAACAGGAGAAGTCGAGGGTGAGATTGTCGATGGTGAGCGCAAGCGCCGGTTGCTGGAGCGCATAGCCGAGGAGCAAGGTCTGGCTATGAACGATACGGTTGCCGTCGGCGATGGCGCTAACGATCTGCCCATGATTTCCGCGGCCGGTCTCGGTGTGGCATTTCACGCCAAGCCCCTGGTGCGCGAACGGGCGCCCGTGGCGCTGACCCATTGCGATCTCACGGGATTGCTATATGTACTCGGTGTGGCGGGAGGGTAATCCCGCAGGAAGGTTTTAAAGCCCGGTTAGAGTTCGGACCATATGGAATCGAAGGTCGCCGTGGGCAGTTTCTCCCGTTTGGAATTCTCCACATCGTCTTCCAGCTGCCGCAGGTACTCAAAGTCCATCTGACTGAAGTAACCGGTGGACGCGACCTGCCGTTTTAGTTTGACCAGAAACGCGTCCTCCTCCCGGGTTAAGGTGATGCGTTGGCCCTCCTTGAAGACCATGCGCGGCACCACCAGGGTGTGGGACTGGCCTACCAGGGGAATCTCTGGCAGCAATAGAACGCGGATGGGCTTTGAGTAGTCTCCCGAGGGCATTTTGATTTGCGCCGCGTAGGCGGAGCCCCGAGGGCTGATAAGCTCTAATCCCAGAAGCGTGGGAGCAAGTTTTACCTGGCTGACCCAGCGAATCACGGCGATGGTCCAGTCACCCTGCTCCATCTCGGCTTCCCGGACACAGACGATGTCGCCGATGTGTATTCCGTCCGGGGGATCGTTCCATTCCACACAGTAGCCGCCGGGGCTGGTGTTGGTGGTCTTCACCGAGTACACCACGTGGCGACGGTGTTCCCGGGCCTGTTGCTCCTGTTCGATGGCCGCCCGAGCAAGCTTGTCGACGTCTACACCCAGCTCGATTTCGTCCGCTGTAGCATGTTCCCCGGGTTCCTCTTCGGGGTTTGCTTCTTGCCACTGATCGCCCTGACTCGCACTTAAGAACGGATTGCCGTGGGCTTCCTCGTCTGCGCTGGGCTCGTAATCGGGGCCGTAGAACACCTCTTCCAGGCTTCGTTCACCAGCCACATAAAAGTGCACATTGGTCAGTCCTGCGGCGATAAACAGCGTTGTGCGCGCCGGCTGTCGAGCGAAGTTTCGTTGACTGATTTCCCCCAGGGCCTTGATCAAATGCTCCAGGAGATTGGTGTCCAGACGGGTTTCCCGGTCAAACTCAATGACCCGCAGACCCTGGGTGCCTCGGGAGTGTTTCAGCTCCTCGAGATGGGCGATGAGCGCCTTCGTATTGATATAGCGAAACTGGGCGGCACCGCGGCGCACCAGCAGCTCGGCGAAAGCGGGCGGTTGATCGCTCTGCATATCGACGGCAAAGAGCCCTTCGCCGAGTTCCGGATCCTGCAGTTCAACAAAGTCTCGCCACTCCTGGAACGCGCGGTAAGCGCCCTTGATGTCGTGCTGGCGGAGCTGGTTCGGTTTGGCGCAGGCCAGCAGTAATGGCGGCAGGTACTCTTGAACGATAGAGCTGCGTGTTCCCAGCATCGGATCGTCCACCGGCAGACGGGCCAGTTGCTGACGCTCCGTGAGGGCGTAGAGTTGGTGCAGGCCCGCCCAGCAGTTCAGTTCCACCGGTTGATAGAGCAAATAGGCGACGAGGATCCGCTGCCCCGACAGAACCATACTGCGGTGCAGGGACTCACAGGCAAGTTTTGCGGGGTTGTAGTCGCCCGAGGAATCGTGGGTGCGAATGGTCTCCACGGCGGTCAAGGTGTAACCCGCGGCGCTCAAGGTGCACAGGTCGACGATAAGGTCCGCCTGGAGCTGAATATCATCCTCGAGGACGATGGGTTGATTCAAACAGCCCCGGGTCAGGGCGGTGATCACCGAATGCGTTGCTGGTCGCAGAAGCTCCAGAAGGTTGAAACGCAGCGGTGGGGCCAGGGCTACACGATTGAGCTCTGAAATACCCGTGCGAAGCTGACCCGCCGCGCGGTTGGGATTGCCCATGGGCAGGTTGTCCACCCAGGCGCGCAGAGATTCCGGGGTTGTTTCGAAAAGACTACAGCTTTCCAGATCTTGCTGGGGCAGGCGGAGAGCTGATTGCTGGGTTGGCGTCATGCCGCGCCACTCCTTCGGAGGTGCACTTCTGCGCCGAGCATAGCTCATGTGACCCGATGCAGGCCATGGTAAGTGCCTGATTTTGCGAACCTGGTACGGTATGATCGCGCGCGTTTGAGACCAGGGAGTGCCGCAGCGATGGCCAGTTACTCTACGAACGAATTCCGCTCCGGGCTAAAAGTGATGCTCGATGGAGAGCCCTGCAGCATTCTCGAAAACGAGTTTGTGAAACCGGGTAAAGGGCAGGCTTTCAATCGCGTGCGCCTGCGTAACCTCAAAACGGGTCGGGTGTGGGAGCGAACCTTCAAGTCTGGCGAGAGCCTGGAAGGTGCGGATGTCATGGATGTCACCATGGAGTATCTCTACAACGACGGTGAGTTCTGGCATTTCATGGAGCCCAACACCTACGAGCAGCACCAGGCCGATGCGGCAGCGGTGGGTGATGCGGGCAAGTGGCTGAAAGAGCAGGACCCCTGTGAGGTCACCCTTTACAACGGCACTCCCCTGTCGGTGACTCCGCCTAATTTCGTCGAACTGGAAATCGTCGAGACAGACCCCGGTCTCAAAGGGGACACGGCGCAGGGCGGTAGCAAACCTGCCACCTTGAGTACGGGCGCGGTGGTGCGCGTGCCTCTATTTATCACCCAGGGTGAGGTGATTCGCGTTGATACGCGCTCTGGTGAATACGTGGCGCGCGCCGGCAAGAGCTGAGATGAGCGACTGGCGGCCCGGTATGGACCGGGCTGCGCTGCAAGCGCGAGCGCGACTCCTGAGTCAGCTCCGCGAGTTTTTCACCCGACGCGGGGTGTTGGAAGTCGATACGCCGCTGTTGGCCTCTCATGGGGTAACGGATCCAGCGATTGAGCCCCTGCGGGTTTTCTCGGCGCCGACCTCTTCCGCGCCGCCTCTGTTTCTTCAAAGCTCCCCGGAATTCTTTATGAAGCGCCTCCTGGCGGCGGGGTCAGGGGACATCTATCAGCTGGGACCAGTGTTTCGCAGGGGTGAGCAGGGCTCTCGCCACAACCCAGAGTTCACCATGCTGGAGTGGTATCGCCTGGGCTTTTCCCTAGCGGATCTCATAGATGAGGTGGGCCAGTTGGTCGGCCCGTGTCTCGGGCGCTCGAGCTGGGAGTCCGCAACTTATCAAGAGCTGTTCCTGGATGTGCTGGACCTTGATCCTCATACGGCGGCGACGGAAGCCCTGGAGCATGCGGCGCGGGCGCGTCTGGACCTGGGCGAGCTTGCTCTGGACCGCGACGGTTGGCTGGACCTGCTCATGAGCCACTGCATTGAACCGAAGATCGCCGGGCGTGGACTGCTCTTTGTGACAGCTTATCCCGCTAGCCAGGCAGCCCTTGCTTGCTGTACGGAGGTAGACGGTCAAGCCGTGGCGGATCGTTTCGAGCTGTACGTCGATGGTGTGGAGCTGGCCAATGGGTATCGGGAACTACAGGATCCTAGGGAGTTAGAGCGACGAGCGGACTTGGATAACGCCCGGCGCAGGGCTGCGGGGCAGGAAGAGCGGGTTCTCGATCCGCGTTTACTCGCGGCCTTACACCACGGCCTACCTTCCTGCTCCGGTGTTGCCCTGGGTGTTGATCGCTTGCTGATGAAGCAGCTTGGGGCGGAGCGTCTCGACGACGTAATGCCTTTTTCGGCGCCGCGCTGCTGAAGCTTAGCCGTTGCCCAGGGGAGTATCCTCGGGGTCGATGTTCAGGATCACGGGACCGTAGCCGGCGACAAACTCTGGAGGCAGCCGACGGGGCTTGCCGCTGCTGATTTCGATGCAAGCGAATCGAACCTCGCCTCGCAAGAGGGTGATCCCATCGCTGACCCGGCGCGCTTGAAAGTGGCGTGTCATGGTCAGACGCTTATCCCAGTGCATGATCCAGGTCCCCGTATCGATCTCGTCATCGAGGTAAGACGCCTGCAGGTAACGGTAGCGAGCTTCTACCACGGCCATGGCGCGATTGAGGTCGTGGTAGGAGGCCACATCCAGGCCCAGGGACGCGGAGTGTTCCCAGGCTACCTCTTCGCACCAGCGTACATAGATCGTGTTGTTGGTGTGGCGCAGCTCGTCGACGTCGGCGGTCCCCACCCGCGTGCGGCGCACAAAAGGCGCTGGAAAATCCCAATCCTCCATCGCCAGCTTCTCAGACTGTGGCGCTGGCGCCGTCCGGTGTATCCACCAGAGGTTTCTGGGCGAAACCCAGGAAGCCGTAAACGATAGCGATCAGTGGACAGGCGTAGTTGAACACCGCATAGGGGGCGTATTCGAAGGTCAGGATGCCCAGGGTGGCCGACATGTAGGCGCCGCAGGTATTCCAGGGAATCAATGCTGAGGTGAGGGTGGCTGAGTCTTCCAGGGTGCGCGAAAGATTCAGTCGGGAGAGCCCATACTCTTCGTAGGCATCGCGATACATGCGACCGGGGAGGGCCAGGGCCATGAACTGGTCCGCGGCCAAGACGTTGGTGGATACGCAGGTGGCGACGGTGGTGGCGATGAGCGACCCCGTGCCACGGACCGCCCGCAGGGCGATGCGCAGCCAGTAGTCGAGGATTCCCGTTCGTTCCAGTATTCCGCCAAAACCCAGGGCACAGATGATCAGCCATACGGTGTTGAGCATGCTGCTCATGCCGCCCTTGCTCAGCAGGGCATCGAGAAATTCATTGCCGCTGTTGGCCTCGTAGCCAGCGAACAGCGCGACCCATACCCCTTTGGCGAGACCGATAACGGTACCCAGTTCTTCGTTGCCGGCCAGACGCTGCACCGCTTCGGGTTGAAACAGCAGGGCGCAGACGGCACCGATCAGAGCGCTGACGATAATCGCCGGGTAGGCGGGGAAACGCCGGTAGACCAGAAACAACATGATGGCCAGGGGAAGAAGCAGGTGCACACCGATATTGAACTCGACCTGCAGACTGCTCTGCAGGGCTTCGATTTCCGCAGGCGTGGAGGCCTGGCCACCGCCCAGAAGAGCAAACACCAGGAGAGCGAAAAGAAAGCTGGGCACGGTGGTCCAGAGCATGTGCCGAATATGTTCGAAGAGATCCACGCTGGTGGATGCGGCGGCGAGGTTGGTGGTGTCAGACATGGGCGACAGCTTGTCGCCGAAATAGGCCCCGGAGATCACCGCACCGGCGGCGATGGCGGGGTTGAGGTCAAAGCTTCCGGCGATACCCATCAGGCCAATGCCGAGGGTGCCGGCGACGGTCCAGGAACTGCCGACGCTGATGGCGACGATGGCGCAGATCACCGCACTGGCCGCATAGAAGATGCTGGGGTTGAGGATCTGCACCCCGTAATAAATCATCGTCGGCACGGTGCCCGAGAGTATCCAGGTGCCTATGAGCATGCCCACCGCGAGCAAGATTAGGGTTGGTCCCAGACCCACGCCAATGCCGTCGATGATGCCTTCCTGGGCGCTGCTCCAGGCGATGCCCGTGCGCTGACCCACCAGGGCCGCGAGGGCCGTGGCCAGCACCAGGGCAATCTGATTTGCGCCGTAGGAGGCATCGGCGCCAAACAGGTAAACGGAAACGGCCAGGAGACCGATGAGCAGAAGTATAGGGGCGGCGGCCAGCGCAGGGGTCAGCCGGTCATTACGGTGTCGGGTTTTGCTCAAGGTGGGGAACTCACGGACGATCAGATGCCGAGGATGCCGCAAAAGGTCTCGGTGGTACAGGGAAACACCTGGGCGCTCACTGGGCCAGGGCGCCGGCGGAAGATGCCCTGGGCCAGCGCTTTGAGCTAGAGTGCCGGGTTTTGAAGGGGACATATCGCCGTTGAAGGATGATCGTCGGGCGCTGGGTCTGGGATTGCTTGCCGTAGTCCTTTGGTCGACGGTGGCGACGGCGTTCAAGCTGGCCCTTGCGGAACTCACGGTATTGCAGCTGGTAGCCGTGGCTGTGAATACCTCGGCCCTCGCGCTCCTGGGTGTGCTGGTCTGGCAGCGGAAACTGGGTGACCTGTTGGCGTTGCTGCGCCGGTCCCCGGGGGAATTGTTGACCCTGGGTACCGTGAACCCACTCATCTACTACTGCGTTTTACTGGCGGCCTACGATCAGCTGCCGGCGCAGCAGGCGCAGACCATCAACTACACCTGGGCCATCATGCTCGCTCTGCTGTCCGTTCCCGTCCTTGGTCAACGTCTTGCAGCCCGGGATTGGATCGCTGTGGTTCTCGGTTATCTGGGTGTGGTGATCATTGCCACGGAAGGACGATTCCTGGCCCTGGAGTTCACCAGCCCCCTGGGTGTGGGGCTGGCTCTGGCAAGCACCTTGATCTGGGCCGGGTTCTGGCTCGCGAGTGCTCGTAGCAAGCATGACCCGGCTCTGGCTCTGGCCGGTAGTTTTCTCTTTGCTGCGCCTTTGTCGGTGGTCCTGTGTCTGTTTTTCGGTAACGGCCTGCCCAGCCCGGGGGCAGGCCTTGCCAGCGCGATCTATGTCGGCTTTTTCGAAATGGGTTTTACCTGGCTGCTGTGGTCCACGGCCCTGCGCACGGCGAGTAACGTATCCCGGGTCGGCAACTTGATCTTCCTCGCGCCTCTCCTGTCCCTGGTGTTTATCGCCACGATCCTCGGCGAGCCCATTCAGCCCGCAACCCTCCTCGGCCTGGCGTTGATCGTGCCGGGGATCCTCCTACAACAGCGGGGTGGAGGGACGGCCTAGTCCTTATTGCGGTATCCGGGTTTGGCGAAGGACAGCTGCGCCGTGCCGATAATCCGTTCGCGGAAGCCGCCTTCGCAGTAGCACAGATAGAACTCCCACATGCGGATGAAGCGGTCATCAAATCCCATGGCTCGGACTTCGTCGAGACGATCCATGAACCGCTGACGCCAGTGCGCCAGGGTGGTGGCGTAGTCGGCGGTGATATCCCGCAGATGCACCATTTGCATGTCCGTATCTTTCGCCAAATGCCTGGCGATGATGCCCAGGGAAGGCAGGCAGCCTCCGGGGAAGATGTAGCGTTTGATGTAATCCACGGAACGACGAGCGCGCTCGTAACGACCGTCGGGAATGGTGATGGCCTGGATAACCATTTTGCCGTTGGCCTTGAGCAGCTTGCTGCAGCACTGGAAATAGCTGCTGTAAAAATCGTGTCCCACGGCTTCGATCATTTCGATGGAGACCAGCTTGTCGTATTGACCTTCGAGAGCCCGGTAGTCTTTCAGCAAAAGCGTAATGCGGTTTTCGAGGCCCAAGGCCTTGACCCGGGCCTGGGCATATTCGTACTGCTCTCGGGAGATGGTTGTGGTGGTTACCCGGCAGCCGTAATGGGTCGCAGCGTGGATGGCCATGCCACCCCAGCCCGTGCCGATCTCCAGAAGGTGATCCTCCGCCGAGAGTTCGAGCTGTTGGCAGAGTTCATCGAGCTTATCTACCGCAGCTTTCTCCAGGGTGGTGCCTGGGCGATCGAAGACCGCCGCCGAATACATCATGGTCGGATCGAGAAAGAGGCGGAAAAAGTCGTTACCCAGATCGTAGTGCGCGGAAATGTTCCGCTTCGAGCCTTCATGGGTGTTGCGATTCATGGCGTGAGCCAGTTTCAGTGCGAGGCGTGTGTACCAGTGCTGGCTCGCCTGCATGGACTCCATGCTGTCCATATTGGCGCTGAACAGACGGGTGACCTCCGTAAGATCCGGCGTCGACCAGTCTCCGTCGATGTAGGCCTCGCCGGAGGCGATGGTGCCACCCGTGAGCACTTTGCCGAAGGCTGCCCGGTTGTGGACGACGATTTCTGCCTGGGGTTCACCAGGAATACCCGGGGTACCGAAATGATGGGTGTCGTCTCCATCGTGAATCGTAAGGCTGCCGACCTTGATGTGCGAAAGCACTCGCAGCATGAACCGGCGGGCTAGATTACTCCGAGATCTTAGGCCCTGGGCCTGCGGCAATAAGGGAATTCGGCTGACGCTAACGTCACTCATGTTTCTGCTCCTGATTGCAGGGTAGTCCTCGGGTGGGGATACAGAGGCACCCGCTTGATAAAGAGTTTCAGGGCCTGCCAATAAATGGCGGCCGCGACCTTGAGGGTCATCAGGGGAAAGCGCCACAGCACCCTGTTCAGCGCGCTGGCGCTGATCGGTTCCCCGCGGAGGGCCAGGGTGGCGTCAAACTCCCGCCCGCGCTCCGTATGATTTTCCAGGTGTATCGCCAGGCGTTCCCCCGGCACGTTGCTTCGCCAGCGATAGCGCATCCCCATGGGATTGAAAGGCGACACGTGAAAGACCTTGTCGAAGTCCTCGCGCAGCACGCGTTGCCCCGGTTCCGCGGTCAACACATAGCTGTGGCGTTCGTTCCAGGGAGTATTGGTTACCTCGGCGACGAGATACTCCAGCTCCGTCTCGTCTTCGTTGAAACAGTAGTAGCAGGCCAGAGGGTTCATCTGCATACCGAAGTAGCGCAGGTTGGCCAATAGATAGATGGGGCCGCGGTGTTCGTTGCCGGTCTCTTCTCGAATGCGCCGCCTTACCTCTGCGGCGATGGTCTCCTGCGGATCGCCGATGAAATCCTCTCGGCAAAACTGCGCGGGGCTGAATCGTCTCCGAGACCAAAAGGCGCTCAAGCCCAGCACCTCGTCGATTTCATCGAGATGCAAGAAGGGCATGAACACCCGATAGCGAAACGCATGGTTCCGCGGCATATGGCGCCGGTGGCGTAAGGTTCCTGCGTAGAGGCGCGATTTCATCGGCAACAATCGGCAGCGTGCGACGGGCCGATCAGGCCGCGATCTGGCTTTGGTTGCCGATGGCGTTGGCAACGCGCTGGGCACTGACGACCCCGTCCTCATGAAAGCCGTTCCGCCAGTAGGCCCCGCAGTACCAGGTGTTTTGCACTCCATTGATCTCAGCCCAGCGTTCCTGGGCCGCCATGCCCTCAAGACTGAAAACGGGATGGTCGTAGGTGAAGCGCCCAAGGATCTTGTGGGGATTAATGGATGCGCTGTCGTTGAGGGTGACGCAGAAGGTCTCCGGTGCTTCGATGCCCTGGAGAATGTTCATGTTGTAAGTCAGCACGGCGTGGGATTCACTGACCCCCAGACGGTAATTCCAGCTCGACCAGGTCTTGCGGTTCTTGGGTAGCAGGCGGGTATCCGTATGCAGCACCACATCGTTGGACTGATAGGGCAGGGCACCGAGGACCTCGCGTTCCGCTTCCGTGGGGTTCTTGAGCAGGCCGAGGGCCTGATCGGAATGGGTAGCGATAACGACCTGATCGAAGCGTTTTTCGCTGCCGTCGGCAAATTGTAGGGTAACGCCGGCGGGATCGCGGACGATCTGCGCGACAGGCATGTTGGTAAAAACCCGCTCCTCGAAGCGTCGGCACAGGGGTGCGATATATTCCCGAGATCCACCTTCGATGACCCGCCACTGGGGCCGGTTCTTCACCGACAGTAGACCGTGGTTCTTGAAAAAGCGGACGAAGAACTGCACGGGGAAGTCGAGCATGCGACGGCAGTCCGAGGACCAGATGGCCGACCCCATGGCGATGAGGTACTCCCGTTTGAACCCTTCACTATAGCCGTTGCGCGCCAGGTAAGCCCCAAGGGTTTCGTCATCCGCGAGGCGCCCGGCCTCTAGATCTTCGATGCTCTCCCGATTAAAGCGCAAAATGTCTCGGACCATGCGCAAGAAGCGTGGCGAGAACAGATTTCGCCGTTGGGCAAACAGGGCGTCGAGATTGGTCCCGGCGTATTCCAGGCCGCGCTCTTCATCGCGAACGCTGAATCCCATGGAGGTTGGGCGACTGCTTACTCCCAACTCGTCCATGAGGGCAATGAAATTGGGGTAGGTCCAGTTGTTGAATACGATGAAGCCCGTGTCGATGGCGAACCGCCGCGTGCCGAGTTGTACGTCCATGGTGGCCGTATGGCCACCCAATCGGCGACCGCTTTCGAACACCGACACGGTGTGCGAAGCACTCAGATAGTGAGCACACGCTAACCCTGAAATACCTGAACCTATAACTGCTACTTGCACTTGCCTAACTCTCCTGGGGGGCCTTGGGGCGACCCGTGGGCATTGAGACGGCGCACAAGCTGCGCTGTCTCACTGTTGTCCCGGAATTACGCCCTGCGACAGGTGCCGGATCAGGAGGATTTGTGAGACTGTAGACCTTGGTACTGGTTTTAGTGGCAAGAACTACTACTTTAGTAGTAATTTGTTGATAACAGTCATCTGACACTCGGGATTCGTCCGTAATCCAAGGGGAATAACGTGGAAGACTCGCAAGATATGGCAGGCTCGGCAGAACGCGTCCCCGAGATCTCGGGGGAAACACCGGGTAGCCCTGGCGGTAAAGACACGAGCGCGTGGTCCGTGCCCACCGGGCGTCGAACGGATGAATGGAGCGAATGCCTGGTGCTCATCGCACACAAGCAAGACAGGGCCGCTTATACCCGGCTATTTCGTCACTTTGCTCCGTTGATCAAGGCCTTCGCCCTCTCCGGGTCCGCCCTGTCGGCTACCCATGCTGATGAACTCGTGCAAGAAGTAATGTTGAAAATTTGGCAAAAAGCCGGTGCGTTTAATCCGGAAAAGGCGGCAGCGAGTACATGGGTATACACCATTGCCCGGAACTGTCGTACGGATATGTTCCGGCGCTTGCAGAAGTTCGATACCCCGTTGGCGGCGGAGGACTTTAGTCCGGAGCAGAGCGACGAGGAGCCGTTCTTGCAGCTGCAGAACCGCCGCAGCGCGGAACGTATTCGCGAAATGATGAGCAAGCTTCCCGCAGACCAGACGCAGATTCTTGCCAAGGTCTATATGGAAGGAAAGTCCCATTCAGAGGCGGCGGCAGAGCTTGATCTACCGCTGGGAACCGTGAAATCACGAGTTCGCCTTGCCGTGCAAAAGTTACAGGTACAGTTCGAGCGCAGCCGAGATCTCGAACCGCAAAGCTAGAGAGACAGGGTTTTATACATCGATGGCCAAGCATCACCCATCCTTAGACATCCTCACGGAATACGCTGCCGGAACCCTTTCCTTGGCGCAGGCGGCCTGTGTGTCAGCACATCTCAACTATTGCGATGCCTGCTCTCGCACCGTAAGCCAGCTACACAGCGTTGGTGCCACCCTGTTTGAAGGTCTGGACCCCGAGCCCGTTGGCGATGCAGTGCTGGATCGCGTATTGGCGCGCCTCGACGAGGACGCCCCGCTGAGTTACCAGCGGCCGGCGGAAGCCAGACAGGATGCCACCCCGGCGCTCCTACGGCGGCTCATGGCCGGTGACTTCTCTGATTTATCGTGGAAGAAAATCACCGATACGCTTCGCACCACGCAGATCAAAACGGGCGATCCGCAGTTTGAGTTCTCCCTGCTACACATCCGTGCCGGAGGCGAAGTACCGGCCCATGACCATCAGGGATCGGAGATGACTCTGGTACTCCAGGGTGGGTTTAGTGATGATCGAGGCGCTTATCACCCCGGCGATTTCATTTACCGCCAGGCGGATGATGTGCATACACCTCGAGCCTTCGAGGACGAAGATTGCATTTGTTTGGCGGTGCTCGACGCGCCCCTGCGCTTCACCAGCTGGAAATATCGCTGGATGAACCCCTTCCTACGCTTACAGGCTGGGTGAATCCGGCCTAAGCCGCACACCGCTGCAGAGCCGATTTTTCGCTCATCAATCGGACGTTTCCCGCTCACCAGTCGCTGACACTCTTCACCGTTTTTGCCTCCGGGGCCTCCCACAATCCCTCCCTTCACGGCCCCATCTAGGACCAAAAGGCAAGTTCCTATGCTTTCTGGCGCTGTGCTACAGTCTGCGGCCCTTTTTTAAGGGGGCTCTCCAGGGCAAGAGGTCACACCGCGCTCAGTCAGGTAATTGTCGGGGGAGAACACAAAATAGAACACACGATATAGCGCAGCGTAACTGCGCGTCCGCAAAGCAATATAGGGTGAGGAGAGATGCAGCTAGGCGTTCCCAAGGAACTCTATCCCGGTGAGAATCGCGTGCCGATGACACCGGAGACCGCGAAGAAACTCGTGCGCCTCGGCGCCAAGATTCAATTTGAAACCGGCATGGGGCTCGGCAGTGGCTACCAGGATAGCGAGTACACCGAGGTTGGTGCCGAAGCGGTCACCGATCGCGCCGCCCTCCTGGCGTCATCCGACATGTTACTCCGGTTGCGCAAACCAGAGCTGAATGAGATCTCGCAAATGAAGCGGGGCTGTATTCATATCAGCTACCTGGATCCCTTTAATGAACACGATCTGGTGCGTGCCTTCGCCGAAGCCGGGGTCACGGCCATTTCCATGGAGATGATCCCCCGCTCCACGCGCAGCCAGAAAATGGATGCTTTGAGTTCCCAGGCAAACCTCGCGGGCTACATCATGGTGATGTTGGCGGCGACGCGATTGCCGCGCATCTTCCCCATGATGATGACCCCGGCGGGGACCCTCAAACCGGCGAAAGTCTTCATTATCGGGGCCGGGGTGGCCGGGCTGCAGGCCATTGCCACGGCCAAGCGTCTCGGTGCCAAGGTTACGGCCTTCGATACTCGCTCCGTGGTCGCCGAACAGGTGCAATCCCTGGGAGCGACTTTCCTGGAGATAGATCTCGGAGATACGGGGCAAACCAAGGACGGCTACGCGAAAGAGCTCACTCCCGAGCAGGTGCAGAAACAGCGCGACGCCCAGGCGGCGGTGATTGCCGAGTCGGATGTGGTGATTACCACGGCGCAGGTCTTTGGCCGCAAGCCGCCGGTGCTGGTACCGAGGGAAGTGGTCGAGTCCATGCAGTCGGGGGCTGTGGTCGTGGATATGGCCGCCGAAACCGGTGGCAATGTGGAAGGCTCGGTCCCCAATGAAGTGGTCGATATCAACGGAGTTACGGTAATCGGGCTGGGCAACCTGCCCAATTACGTCTGTCGCGACGCGTCGGTTATGTACGCCAATAATCTGTTCAATCTTGTGGAAGATACCTGGGACAAGGACGCCAGCGAGTTTGTTCTCGATCTGGACAACGACATCCTGCCCGGCTGTGTCATCACTCACGACGGCGTGGTGGTCAACGAAACCATCAAGAACATTCTCGAGGGGGCCGCCTGACCATGGACGCCATATTTCTGACTTTCATTCTCATGTTGTCGATCTTTCTCGGCTTTGAATTGATCAACAAGGTACCGGCGACCCTGCATACGCCGCTCATGTCCGGTGCCAATGCCATTTCCGGTATCACGGTCGTTGGTGCTGTGGCTCTGGCTGGCACCGGACAGAAGGACCTCGCCAATTGGCTGGGGGCGGGCGCCGTGGCGCTGGCCTCCATCAATGTGGTGGGTGGCTATATGGTGACGGACCGCATGCTCGCCATGTTCAAGAAGAAGGAGGGCTGATTGTGGACGGTAATGCACTCTTTATTCAGCTCGCCTATGTGGTGGCCGCCGCACTGTTTATCTTTGGCCTGAAGGGCCTGGGTTCAGCGGATACGGCGCGCCGCGGGAATCTCATGTCTGCGGTGGGTATGCTGGTTGCCATCATCGCGGCCCTTCTTGATCAGGGTATTGTCGACTATCAGTTCATCCTTGCGGGTGTTGTCGTCGGGGGGCTTATCGGCGCCGCAGCGGCTCGTCTCGTGCAGATGACCTCCATGCCCGAGATGGTTGCCCTGTTCAACGGTTTTGGCGGTATGGCGAGTCTCCTGGTGGGCACGGCGGCTCTGAGCGGTGATGCCAACACCTTTACGCTTATCACCATCGTACTGTCGATTCTCATCGGTGGGGTGACATTCACGGGCTCTCTCGTAGCCTGGGGCAAGCTGAGCGAAACCATTTCCAGCGGTGCCGTGCAGTTCGGCGGTCAGCAGATTGTGAACAGCCTTATCGTTCTGGCCGTGGTAGCCAGCGGGGTGATGTTCTGTCTGCAGCCGGAAAATCCGCAGTGGTTGCTGCTGATGATCGGCTTATCGTTGTTGTTTGGCATTATGGCGGTAATCCCCATCGGCGGCGCCGATATGCCCGTCGTTATATCGCTCCTCAACTCCTATTCGGGCCTTGCCGCATGCGCCGCGGGCTTCGCTATCAACAACAACATTCTCATCGTTGCCGGATCTCTGGTGGGAGCTTCGGGCATCATCCTCACGCAAATCATGTGTAAGGCGATGAACCGCTCTCTATCTCATGTGCTGTTCAGCGGTTTTGCCACTGTGAGTGACGCCGAAACGGAAGTTGAAGGTGAGATCAAGCCGATCTCCGTCGAAGATGCTTACTACGTGCTGGAAGCCGCCTCCAGTGTGGCGGTTATCCCAGGCTACGGTATGGCTGTTGCCCAGGCCCAGCACGTGGTCAAGGAACTGATGGAGCTTCTCGAGGAAAACGGCGCCGAGGTGAACTTTGGTATTCACCCTGTCGCGGGGCGTATGCCCGGTCATATGAATGTGCTCCTGGCCGAGGCCGATGTGCCCTACGACCAGCTCCTGGAGATGGACGACATCAACCCTCGCATGGAGACCGTCGATGTGGCCATCGTGATTGGCGCCAACGACGTGGTTAACCCGGCGGCTCGGGAGGTCGAATCCTCGCCCATTTACGGTATGCCGGTAATCAATGTGGATATGGCCCGCACCGTGTTTGTCCTCAAGCGGTCCATGGCATCTGGTTTTGCAGGTATCGAAAACCCGCTGTTCTACAAAGAGAACACCCGCATGCTATTTGGCGACGCCAAAGAGTCCATTGGTGGCCTGATCCGCGAGTTTTCCTAACACCGCTGTAGGAGCGGCCCTTCGGGGCCGCTTGCTGTGGCGGGAAGTCGTCGCTAGGCTGGACGTTCCGTTATCCGAGACCGGCGCCCAGCCGGTGAAAAGGCCATGACGCAAAGCAGTACTTCCGCTCAAGCCCGCCCCAGTGTTTCCACCGAGGCAGACTCCGACGTCCGCACCCCAGTCGGACGCAAAAGCAAGACAAAGCCATCGGGTAAACCCAAGGCCAAAGCAAAGATCTCCGGTCGTGGCAAAGCTCAGGCGAGAAAAAACACCAAGCCCAAGGCAAAGCGCCGTGCTACAGGGTCGTCGAAGACCCAGGCCCGTGCAGGGACAACAGAGCAGGCACAACAAACAGCAGCTTCCCAGGACACCGGCACAACGGGAGAGGCGGTGGACCTGCAGAGCTTTGCCGAGCAGCACGAAAAGGATGTTCCCGAGGCACCGATGCTCGCCGCCCTGCGCGCCGAGCACCGCCACATCGCCAGTGTCCTGGCGCTTCTATCGGACCACCTGAATGCCATCGAGCGCAGTGAGTTGGTCAACACCCATGTGGTTTATGAAATTCTGGATTACATGGTCACCTGGCCCGATCGCTTCCATCACCCGCGAGAAGACCTCGTGTACAGCTATGCGGCAGACGTTGATACGCGCCTGGCTGAGGATCGTTTGCGTTTGGAAAAGGAACACGACGCCCTGGCGCGCTCGGGACAGGAGCTCCTGGGCACCATCGAACAGTGGCGAGCAGGTCAGGCCTCCGGTACGGAAGTCATTCGCCTGGGGCGCGACTACGTAAAAGCCCATTACGGGCATATGAGCTTCGAAGAGCAAACGGTGTTTCCGGCTATCGATGCGGTGCTGACCCGGGCGGACTGGCGGGAGCTGGCGGCCGATGACCAACTTCAGCCCGTGGGTGATCCGGTCTTCGGTCGCCGTGTCCAGCGGGAGTTTCGGAATATGGCTCGCAAGCTTCGCC
>DIYG01000053.1:53895-58666 GCA_002428935.1 Halieaceae bacterium UBA6060 | reverse complement strand
GTGGTGACATCAGAATCGGTGATCTCCGACTCCACCCAGGCCAAACCCAGACTCATACTGAGGCGATCCGTCGGCGCCCAGCTACCCTCAAGCTCCGCACCGTAAACCTCCGCATCGCCCACGTTGGTCAAGCGCTGTACGCCAACAGCGCCGCGAGCATCAAAGCCACTGGCCTGAACATCTTGTCGGTCGTAATAGTAAACGGAGGCATTTAAGCGAGCCCGGGCCTCGGGCCAATCGGTCTTTACACCCAGCTCGTAGCTGAGAATTGACTCGTCATCAAAGGGTTCCAGCTGTGCGTTATCCGTGGCGAAGCCACCGAAGAAACCACCAGATTTAAACCCTCTGGCCACGGAGACATAGGCCAAAGCGTCTTCCGATAGGAGGTACTCCAGGGCCACCTTACCGGTAGCTGCCGAGTAGCTCTCCCTGTCGTCGGTGAAGGTTAGAAAGAAATCCGCTTCGGGAAGAAATACGCCACCCACCAGGGACTTCTCTTCATCCGTATAGCGAGCCTCGAAAACCAGATTGAGGGACTCTGACAAGGCGTACTCACCATGCCCAAACACGGCCCAGGCGTCTGTCTCCTGGGTGTAAGGTTGCTGAGCCCGCGTCAGCCCTCCCAGAGCAAGGGGCAGCAGACCCGTGTCTCCCGACAGAAGCGAGTCCTCGTCCAGCTCATCTTCGGCGTAGCTTGCACCAAGAATCCAGCTCAGGGGCCCATCTCCAACGTAGGCGAGACGAAACTCCTGAGACCACATGGTGATTTCGCTGGTGTAATCGATATGTTGCTGCACGGTCTCCACCGCGTCGAGATCCACCAAACGTCCGTGATCAAAGCTGCTGTAACCGGTAATGGAGGTAAGCGTGTACTCCCCCAGATCAATTTCACCGCGCAGACTGACGTTTAACCAATGATTGTCCAGCCGCGGCTCAAAGAGACTGGCACTGTCATAAACACCGGTGACGCCCTTCGAAGCCGATGTCGTGCCGTCGATGGTTTCACAACGCCCTGGCTCCCGCTGCCCTGAAAGAAGACCGGCGCAGACCGAGTCCAGGCTAGGTGCGCCCCCTCCGACATTCAGCACCGCACCGTCGGCGATATTGCCGCCAGGCACGAGGTTCAAACCGAGAGGCTCCCAGGCGGCGATCGGTCGCAGCAGGGGCGTCTCGGACTGATCTTCGCCGGATTCTATTTTCATTACCCAATCGGAGCTTTCACCACGAAAGCGCAACTGCCCCCGCAAGGCCCAACGATCCGCTTCACCGTGGTCGAAGCCTCCGGGAACGCTGCGCCACTGGGTGTCATCAGACACCTCGTAGCGTCCACTTAAGCGCGCCGCCCACTGGTCAGAAAAGGCCGTGGACGCACCACCTTCAAGTTCCAGGCGATTGAAACGACCGATACCAGCAGAGAGGTAGCCATCATTCTCTTCAAATGACGGAGCGCGGGTAAGCACCTGCACCGCACCACCCACCGCATTACGACCGTAAAGGCCACCCTGGGGCCCTTTGAGCACCTCCATCCGATCCAGATCAAACAAGGCGGTGGCCGCCATGGCAACCGAGGTCTGATAGACATCATCCACATAAACCGCCGTGGTCGGTGTGTCGTTGATGCGGAAGTTCTGCAAACCCACACCGCGCACCACGAGTACCGGTACACCGCCACCGCTCACGTCGTAGAAGCCCGTGCCCGGCACCTGCGCGAGGACCGACTCCAAATCCCCAAGGCCACGTTCACGCAGATCTTCACCGGCGAACGCGGCCACGGAGAGTCCCAGATCCTGGGCGCTCTGAGCCCGCTTTTGAGCCGTCACAACCACTTCCTCCAGACCACCGACACCCTGGGCCCAGGCGGGCGGACTCAGCACCAAGGCCGTGCCCAAAGCAATTGTTGTTGAACGTGTCGCCCTGGCTACGGCATTAGCTATCGCAGTTTGTTGAATCATTATTCCCTCGCCTCGTTTGATGTTTCTTTTTTTGAGTATATACTCAATTTTTATTCTGGCAACCAAGATCGATCCGTTATATAAAAGTACTGAAAGATTAATCCGGAAATTGGAATACCCATATTTTTCTGATTTTCTACTTATTTTGGAGAAACAAATGGCCTCAGAGCTGGAACAAATACTACTCACACCGGGGCAAGACCTCGGTCACTCAGAATGGCTGGAGATCACCCAGGCCATGATTACGAGCTTTGGCGAAGTCACCCGCGACCCCGACCCCCTGCATATGGATCCGGAGTGGGCACGGGCCAACACGGACTACGAAGACACCATCGCCTACGGCTTCCTGACCGTGTCTTTGCTTACAGGATTGTTTGCCTCGGCTACGGGCATCAGTTCCGCCAGCGAGGCACCGCTACCCGGCCACTTCCTCAACTACGGATTCAATCGCCTGCGCTTTGTTAGCCCCGTACCGGTAAACAGTCGCATCCGTGCGCACTTCCGCCGTAGCGCGGAAGAAGCCCGACGAGATGGCCGCAAGGCTGTTTTGACCGTTGAGGTAAGTATCGAAATCGAAGGCCACGACCAACCGGCCCTGGTCGCCGAGTGGCTCGCCGCCTGGGTCAGCCATGGATAGGGAAACTGCGGCGGCGGTGCCAAAGGCGCCGCGGATGCACAACCTCAGTGACTACGCATACTGGTACGCCACCCATACACCCGATGTCACGGCCCTGGTTAGCCAAGAGCAGCGGATCACCTATGGTGCATTGGACCGGCTCATCAGCGACCTGGCGCGCTCGCTCCTAGCCGCGGGAGTCACCCCCGGCGATCGCGTCGCCACCTTCTGTGGCACAACTCCGAGCTATCTCATTGCTTTTCTCGCCTCGGCACGCATCGGTGCCGTATGGCTGGGCCTCAACACCAAGTATCGCCTTGAAGAACTGTCCTACGTGCTGGCCGACGCAAAGCCCAAAGTCGTTCTCGCCGCAACAGAAGTATCTGGCGCGGATCTTGGCGGCACGATATCGGCCCTTCGGGAGCGCCATGAGGACATAGAGCACTGGATAGCCTTAAACGAGGACTCCTGGCAGGACACCCTGCAACCCTGGCAAGGGTTCCTCGACACCGGGCAAGAGGTAAAAGACGAAACCCTTCAAGCACTCGCATGTCAGTGTGGTGGTCACGACCCCTGCTTGTTGGTTTACACCTCTGGATCCACCGGCAAACCCAAAGGCGCCCTCCTCCATCACGCCGGTATCGCCCAGTTCAGCCACATGCAGAACACTCTTTGGCATTGCGACAACCAGAGCCTGGTGAATTTCTTGCCCATCAACCATGTAGGTTGTGTGGTCGATCTGTCGATGCCCGTAGTGATCGGTGGGGGCAAACAGGTCTTAATGGAACAGTTTGATCCGAGTAACGCCCTGGGCTGGATCGAGGAGGAGAAGCTCGGTCAGTGGTTCTCGGTACCCAGCACTTTTCTTATGCAACTGGCTTTACCAGACTTTGCCTCCTTTGATCTTTCTTCCGTCGAGCTTATCGCCTGGGGAGGCGCCGCCATGCCTCGGGATACGATCGAGCAATTGCGCGAGTTGTGCCCTCGCCTGGCAACCAATTACGGATTGACGGAAACCCTCGTACCCATCGCCATGGCCCCCACCGATGAGGTGGAGAAACTGGCTACTTCCGTGGGCACACCGATGCTTGGGGTGGAGGTAAAAGTCGTCGCCGAGGACGGCAGCACCTGCTCACCCGGCACGCCCGGCGAACTCTGGTGTCGCTCGGAGCAAAACATGTTGGCCTACTGGGCAAACCCCGACGCAACGGTCGAGGCATTCTCCAACGACGGCTGGTACAAGACCGGCGATATTCTGGTGGAGAATGCACAGGGAGAATTTGCGGTCGTCGGTCGCATCAAGGAGATGTACAAGTCCGGCGGCTACAACGTCTACCCCCGGGAGGTGGAGGACGTCCTTGAAAGCCATCCCGCCGTATCCGTGGCCGCCGTGGTACCCCGGGACGACCCTCAATGGCAAGAAGTGGGTATCGCCTACTTGCTGGCGGAACCGGGAATGGAAATTAATCCCGAGGAAATAGAGGCTTTTGCCAAAACCCAATTGGCGAACTACAAAATTCCCAAGGCCATTCATGTGCTTGAGGAAATGCCCCTACTGCCCATTGGTAAGGTCGACAAGCTGACCTTGCGGGCGAAAGCAGCGGGCGGAGGATGAACCTGGCTTCGCTGCGCGCGTATCTCGTGCCGGGTCTGGTTTTCCAGTCCGTCATCGTCGGCGGTGGCTATGCCACGGGTCGCGAGCTGGTGGAGTTTTTCATGAGCACGGGCCCCGTCGCCGGCCTGTTGGGTCTGGCCACGGCCGCCTGCGCCATCTCGCTCATCATGGCGGCGGCCTACGAATTCGCTCGCGTCACGGGTAGCTATGACTATCGAAGCTTCTGTCGCGTTCTGCTGGGCCCTGCCTGGATGATCTACGAGGTGGTCTATCTCGCCACGGTGATCCTGGTGCTTGCCGTAATCGGTGCGGCAGCGGGAGAGTTCGCCTATTCGGTGTTATCTCTACCGCCCCTGGCGGGAACCCTGGCCCTCGCCGCGCTGATTGCCGTGCTGGCGTTTCATGGCTCCGACCTCATTGCCCGGGTCCTATCAGCCTGGTCCCTGCTGTTGTATCTCACCTACGTGCTCCTATTTGTTCTGGTGTATCAAGCCTACGCGCAACAGATCGGCGAGGCCCTTCAAGAGCCCGTGGCTGACGGAGCCTGGCCCCTCGCCGGCCTACGCTATACCGGTTACAACCTCGCCC